>NZ_JBEZHK010000017.1:0-161638 GCF_040650555.1 Streptomyces sp. NPDC048664
ATCTTATCAACAACTCACAACATCTCATCACCCCTCCCCCCACTCTTCCCGTCTTGTGGGTGGTCTGCGCCCCGGGGGCCGCGCCCCCGCCGGCGACGGCGGCCGGGGCCCCAGGTGCTTTTGGGGGCAGGCCTGTTCAGTGGTGCGGACCCGGTGCGGGACGGGGCGGGGGAGGCGGCAGGTCGGCCGGCGGGGCCTCGCCCGGCCAGACCAGGAGGACCGGACAGGGCGCGTGGTCGACCACGAAACGGGTGGCGGGCCCGAGGCTGTGCGGACCCAGCCGGGAGCGGTCGCCGTCCCGCGCGCACACGAGCAGTCCGGCGTCCACGCAGGCCTCGACCACCTCGCGTTCCCGGCGCCCGTGCCGCAGGACCCGGCGGGCGGGACGGTCCAGACGCCGTGCGGCGGCGTCCAGGAGCTCGCGCGCCGCCGACTCGGACAGCACCTCGATCCGGTCGCCCGGATCGCGTTCGGGGTGGCCGCGGCCGAGCAGCCCGGCGAAGGCCCCGTGTGCCGTCTCGGCCACCGTGTCGTCGTGGACGAAGAGCAGGACGACCTCCTCGTCCGGCCGGGCGCGGGCCAGCGCGGCCTCCACGCAGGCGGGCCAGGTGCCCTCGGTGATCCAGACGACAACGCTCATGGACGGCTCCGGCTCTCCGGGTCGGCGACACCGACGGTGCGCGGCGATCGGGTGCAGCATCCCCCACCGCACCCGCGCGGCATGCGCGGACCCGCCCTGTCGCGAGGGGCATTGCGATCTATACGATTGCGTGTTCTAGGGACGTTGGGGGGAAGTTGCGCCAAGGGGTGGAAAGACGACACGGCCCGACAGGGAGCGACACGCGGCCGCGGTGCGCCGTCGCCGTGCTGGTCCGGTGCGCGAGGTGGGTCGCGCGCACCCTGCGCGGAGAGTTACAGGGCATCGTCCTCGACCCGGCGCGGCAGCTGCTGCTGCGCGGGCTGCCCGCGCTCACGCTGGCCTTCGTCGCCTCGTTCGGGGTGGTCTTCTTCCATGGGATCGCCCAGCACCGGACGGGTGTCGTGGTCGTCCGGCTGCTGGGCGGCGTCACCGCCGACCTGCCGCTGTGGCTGGCGCTGCTGCGCACCCCCGTGTCGTTGTACGTGCCCGCCCTGGACCTCCCGGTGTGGGCGGGCATCACCCAGCTGTTCCTCGCGTTCGCCCTCGCCGAACTCGCGCTGGGCCGGGGACGGACGCTGGCCGTGTCGTACGCGACCACCCTGGCCGGCACGCTGACGGTCCGGGTGATGATCGCCGCGGGCCCGGGCTGGCTCGGATTCGGGCTTCCGCCCGAGACCGGCCAGGTGCTGGACACCGGTCCGTCCGCCGCGGTCGTGGGCCTGTTCACCTATCTGTCGGTCATCCGGCGCGCCCCCGTCGTGTTCACCCTCACGGGGGGCTCGATGATCGTGGAGTCGATCGTCGAGCCCAATCTCGCGGGCCGAGAACATCTCATCGCGGTCGGCGCGGCGATCGTCCTCGGGCTGCTCCACGGGCGTTCGACCGCGGTGCGTCGGTGGATCGCGCTGCTGCTGCCGTGGCCCAGGCCCCGTCGCGCCGCCGGGCGGCGGGCGGTCCGCACCGTACCTGTGTCCGTGCCGGTGCCCCGGGCCCACGGCGGGCAGCCGCTGTCCCGCCCCGGCGCGGCGGCGTCGACGGGCGAGGAGATGAGCACCCCGCGATGAGCCGGTGAGGCGACGGCGGCGTGACGTCAGCGTGCGGGGTGCCGGTCGGACTCGCGAGCCCAGTGCAGGCCGAACAGAAGGAGGTCGGCCACGATGATCACGATGGCGATGGCCAGGAAGTGGGGGACCGCCAGCACCAGGCCGACGAAGCCAAGCACCACCGCCGCGAGGACCACGAGCAGGAAGAGCGCCATGGGAAACCACATCCTTGGGGCGCTGCTGCGGATGACGACTGCTGGTGATGGCCGGTGTCCGGTCGGCTCTCGGGCCATGCGACGAGGTGGGTCTGGGCGCGGCGAGCACGCGCGCGAGGACCACGAGGCAACTCTACGCCCGCCTTCCCCGCGACGCGCCTCCGCGCGGGGCGCGGTGCCGGGCTCACCGCTCGGCGCCGCCGTTGTCGTCGCGCAGCTTGCGCCACAGCCGCGTGCGGTGCAGCACGTACAGGGCGATGAGCAGGACGATCACCTGAAAGCCCACGGCGAGCAGCCAGAAGACGGCCCTGCTCTCCAGCTCGTCGGTCATGAAGGTGAAGTTCATGCCGAAGAACCCGGTGATGAACGTCAGCGGCAGGAAGATCGTGGACACGATGGCCAGTCGGTTGATCACCCCGTTCTGCTCACCGGACACGAGCGAGGAGTAGCTGGTGAAAGCCCGGCGGGTGGCGTCCTGGAGGGACTCGATGTCCGTCAGCACCAGCCTCGCCTGCTGCTGGAACGCGTAGGTCTGCTGCTTGCGCTCCTCCGGGAAGCTGCGGCTCATCATCCTCCGCGTCAGGGTCTCGTCCACCACCTGGAGGTAGGGCAGCAGGGTGTGGTGCAGCAGTGCCGCGTGCCGCCGCAGCCGGGCCAGGCGGTAGACCTGCTCGGGGCGCCGCTGCTCGAACATGGCGTCCTCGAGGTCCTCCACGGACAGCCGCGCCCGCAGCGCCGTCCGGCGAAAGGTCTCCAGTGCCTCCTGGAGCAGGAGGAACAGGACCGCCACCGTGTCGGCGGGGCGTTCGTGGGGCATCCGGGCGGCCAGGCTCCGCAGCAGTCCGATCGGTCCGCGGTGCACCGCGACCAGAAAGCGCTCGGTCACGAAGACATGGACATGGCTGACCCGGTCGCCCTCCACCATCACCGGCGCGATGAACCCGGCCCTGTCGCCCAGATAGTCCGCGCGCACCGCCTCGCCCACCCGGCCGAGCCATGCCAGTTCCTCCGGCTGCAGTCCGAGCTCGTGGGCGACCGGCCGCTCGCCGGGTGGAGGCTCCTCGGGCAGCTCGACGTCGACGAGCAGGCAGGACGCCGCCGCGAGGCGCTCCCGCGCCTCGGACACCCCGATGGGAACGACGACCCCGTCCGGGATGGTCACGACCGATACGATCATCGCCCCTCACCATGGATCGGCTGCGCTGCGTCCAGCCTGCGCAGCTCCCGGGCGCCTCGCACACGCACAGGGCCCTTCGCGCCGCGTGGCGGACCCCGAACGGGTGAGGGCCGCGCACGGCGGGCGGGTCCGGTCCGCGGCGGCCGGACCTGCGGGGCGGGGGACCGAGTGCGGGGCGCCCGGGAGCAGGCGGGAACCCGATGACAGGGCCTAGGCTCGAAGTGTGACCGAGGACGAGCACGGCGGCCCCGGGCCCCCGGACCGCGGACGAGGACACGGCGCGGCGGCGGGAGTGCCCGGCGGTACGCCGCGCGGGCGGACCGCGTTCGGGCTCGGCACGGACGGGCCGCGCGGGGACCCCCGCACCGGTCTGGTGAGGACCGCGGACGACGTGCGGGCAGATCCTTGGCCAGGTCGGACCATGGCCACCCGAGGATCACGAGTGCTAGAAATATCCCATGGCGAACCTTCTCGCCCGGTTTAGACGCATACCGTTGCGGTCGCTCGCCGGCAAGAGCCCGCGAAGCGTCGCCGGGCAGGTGTTCGTCCTGCAGGTGGCGCTCGTGGTCCTCCTTGTGCTCTGCGCGGTGTTCGCCCTCGTCCTGCAGTCGGAACGCGACACCGGCGAGGAGGCCAAGCGCCGCTCCATAGCCGTCGCCCAGACGTTCGCGCACGCTCCCGGCCTCCAGTCGGCGCTCCAGAGCCCCGATCCGTCCAAGGAGCTCCAACCGCTCACCGAGGAGGGGCGCAAGACGGCCGGCGTCGACTTCATCGTGGTGATGAACACCAAGGGCATCCGCTACACGCACCCCATTCCGAGCCGCATCGGAAAGCGCTTCGTGGGCACCATCGGCCCCTCCCTGGCCGGCAAGGTCTACACCGAGAGCGTCCACGGCCCCCTGGGCGAGGAGGTGCAGGCCACCGTCCCCGTCAGGAACGACCAGGGCAAGGTCATCGCGCTGGTCTCCGCCGGCCTCAAGGTCAAGAACGTGGCCCACGAGGTCGACCGCCAGCTGCCGATCATCCTGGCCGCGGGCGCCGGCGCGCTCGCCCTGGCCACCGGCGTGACCGCCCTCGTGAGCAAACGGCTGCGCCGCCAGACCCACAGCCTCGGCCCGGCCGAGATGACCCGTATGTACGAGCACCACGACGCGGTGCTGCACTCCGTGCGCGAGGGCGTGCTCATCGTGTCCGGCGACGGGCGGCTGCTGCTGGCCAACGACGAGGCCCGCAGGCTGCTGGAACTCCCGGCGGACGCCGAGGGGCGGCGCGTGAAGGACCTCGGGACCCTCGAACCCGAGACCACGGCCCTGCTCGTCTCCGGCCGCGAAGCCACCGACGAGGTGCATCTCTCCGGCGAGCGGCTGCTCGCGGTCAACCAGCGGCCCACCGACAAGGCCGGAGGCCCCAAGGGAACGGTGGTCACGCTGCGCGACTCCACCGAACTCCAGGCCGTCACCGGGCGGGCGGAGGTCGCCCGCGAACGGCTCAAACTGCTGTACGACGCCGGCCTGCGCATCGGAACCACCCTGGACGTGGCACGCACCGCCGACGAGCTGGCACGGGTGGCCGTACCGCGCTTCGCCGACTTCGTCACCGTGGACCTGGCCGACGCCGTCCTGCACGGCGAGGAGCCGGCCGCCACGGCCACCGACATGCGGCGCACGGCCGTGTGCGGGATCCGGGACGACGCCCCGCTCTACGAGAAGGGGCGGCTGATCGACTTCCTGCCCTCCACGCCCCAGGCACGCTCCTACGGAACCGGCCGCTCCTCCCTGGTCACCGACCTGTCGACGGCCACCGGCTGGCACGCGCAGGACCCCCAGCGCACCAGGGAGATCATCGACTACGGCATCCACTCCCTGATCGCGGCCCCGATCCAGGCCCGCGGCGTGGTGCTGGGCATGGCCAACTTCTGGCGGGGCAAGCGGCACGAGCCCTTCGACGAGGAGGAGCTGTCGCTCGCGGAGGAACTGGTGGCCCGCGCCGCCGTCAGCATCGACAACGCCCGCAGGTTCGCCCGCGAGCACGCGCTCGCGGTCACCCTGCAGCGCAGCCTGCTGCCCAGAGCCCTGCCCGAGCAGAGCGCCCTCGAGGTCGGCTACCGCTACCTTCCCGCGCAGTCGGGCGTCAGCGGGGACTGGTTCGACGTGATCCCGCTGCCGGGCAGCAGGGTGGCGCTGGCCGTCGGCGACGTGGTCGGACACGGGCTCCACGCCGCCGCCACCATGGGACGGCTGCGTACGGCGGTCCACAACTTCGCCACGCTCGACCTGCCCCCCGACGAACTGCTGAGCCATCTGGACGACCTCGTCGGCCGCATCGACCAGGACGAGGCGAGCGGCGAGCCGGCCGGGGTGGTGGGCGCCACCTGCCTGTACGCGATCTACGACCCGGTGGAGCGCCGCTGCACCATGGCGCGGGCCGGGCATCTGGCGCCCGCGCTCGTCCACCCCGACGGCAGCGTCACCTTCCCCGACCTGCCGACCGGGCCTCCGCTCGGTCTGGGCGGCATGCCGTTCCAGACGGCCGACCTCGACATCGCCGAGGGTGCCCAGCTCGTCCTGTACACCGACGGCCTGATCGAGGACCGCAGACGCGACCTGGACGTGGGCATGGAGATGCTGCGCGAGGCCCTGGCCGGGCACCCCGACAGGACGCCGGAGGAGAGCTGCCAGGCCGTGCTGGACGAACTGCTGCCCGCACGCCCCAAGGACGATGTCGCCCTGCTCATCGCCCGTACCCGGGGACTGCCCGCCGACCATGTGGCCGACTGGGACGTCGCCCAGGATCCGGCCGCCGTCTCGGGGATGCGCCTCGCCCTGTCCGACAAGCTGGAGGAGTGGGGGATCGCCGAACTCGGCTTCGGCATGGAACTCGTCCTGAGCGAGCTCATCACCAACGCCATCCGCTACGGCTCCGAGCCCATCCACGTCCGGCTGATCCGGGACCGCACGCTGACCTGCGAGGTGTCCGACGGCAGCAGCACCTCACCGCACCTGCGGTACGCGGCGACGATGGACGAGGGAGGCCGCGGACTGTTCCTGGTGTCCCAGATGACCGAACGCTGGGGAACGCGCTACACACCCCAGGGCAAGGTGATCTGGGCCGAGCAGTCCGTGCCGGAGGCGCCGGGGGACTTCGGCCTCGTCCGGCCCGACGAGGACGGGTCCCTCAGCGACGAGTCCCTGGCGGCCCTGGCCGACGAGCCCCTCACCGAGGAGGCCGCCTGCGACGGGTCCGGGCCGGGCGAGCCCCTCGCCGAGGACACGGCACCGGACGAACAGCACGGCGGCTCGCAGGCTCCGGTGTGATCCCGTGGCAGGCGGCCCGCACAGCTGTGACGATGGGTGGAGTCCCTGGGAGTCGACATGCCGATCAGCCGAATGGGAATCGTCGTGCACCAAGGCCGCCCGGAGGCGGTGGCCGGGGCCGCGACCGTGCGCGCCTGGTGCGCGCGGCACGACGCCGTCTGCGTCGACATCGACGTGTGGAAGGGGCAGGGCAGCCGCCACCACGCCCGCGAGGAGGCACGGGCGGCCGGCGCCCTCGACCTCATCATGACGCTCGGCGGGGACGGCACGTTCCTGCGGGGCGCGCGCGTCGCCGCCCAGAAGGACGTCCGGGTCCTGGGCGTCGACCTCGGCAAGGTCGGCTTCCTCACCGAGACACCGGTCGGCGAGGTGGAACGGGCACTGGACGCCGTGCACGCGGGGGAGTCCGCGTGCGAGGAACGCATGACGCTCACGATGCGCTCCTCACGGCTGCTGCAGATGCCCACCGAGGAGGAGGAGATCCTCTGCTACGGGCGCGGCCCGGCCCTGCCGCCCCCGCAGCCGCAGCCCGACACGGACGGAGACGACTCCTGGGGCATCGCGCTGGACGTCACCGCCCTGAACGACATCGTGGTGGAGAAACTGGCCCGCGACCGCCAGGTCAGCGTCGGCGTGTACATCGCCGGCCGACTGCTCGCCGCGTACTCGGCCGACGGCGTCATCCTGGCCACCCCCACGGGCTCGACCGCCTACAGCTTCGCCGCGGGCGGCCCGGTCCTCTCGCCCCGGATGCGGGCGGTCGTCTTCACCCCCGTCGCCCCGCACATGACCTTCAACCGCACGGTGATCGCCAACGCGGACGAGCCGATCGCCCTGCGCGTGCTGCGCCACTCGGGGCGCGCCGCGGTCAGCGTCGACGGGCAGCCGCGCGGCATCCTGGAGCCGGGGGACTGGATCGGCGTCCTCGCGGCCCCACGCCCGCTGCGCCTGGTCAGACTCTCCCCGGCCGACTTCTACGGCCGCCTGCGCGACCGCATGCGCCTGACCGACGCCCCCGCGACGGCGGCGGACGGCCAGGCGGCGCCGATGTTCCGCCCCACCAGCCCCCTCCCCGAGGACCTGCGCCACCTCCATCTCCAGCTCCCCCCGCCCCCGTGAGCCGGCGCACGACGAAGCACGACAGCGGGGTCACCGTCCACGATCGGACGGTGACCCCGCTGGAAGTGTGGTGCGGCGCTCCGCGCGTCAGCCCTTGAAGGTGTCCTTCGCCTTCTCCTTGGCCTGCCGCATGTCGCCCTTGGCCTTCTTGGCCTTGCCCTCGGCGGTCATCTTCTCGTTCCCGACCGCACGCCCGACCGTCTCCTTGGCCTTGCCCTGGGCCTGCTCCATCTTGGCCTTGGCCTTCTGGTCTCCAGCCACCGTCGATCACTCCACTCGCACTAGGCTTCAGCGTCACAGAACCGGGTGATCCAATGCGCGCCGCGTAAACCTCGTCGCGCCACATCGCCTCGCGGGATCAGTCCCGGATCAGTCCCACAGCGGATAGTTCACGACCGGGCCGAACCCCTCCGGCCTGCCCTGCGGGTAGACGAGGCTCATCCGGGTGTAGTGCCGCGTCTGAGGATGCTTCTTCCACGGCGCGGGGTGGTCGAGCCGCACGATGACCGGGTACGAGCGGAACGTGCCCGCCGCGCAGTAGGGCTTGCAGTCGTTCACCACGTTCACGCCCCGGGCCTCGGCCGAGGTCGACCCCCAGTGCGACCAGCTGAGCGAGACCAGACGGGAGTTGCCGTCGCCGCAGGCGATCAGGAAGTCGCCCGGTCGCACCTGCGGATGCCACATGCAGTCGACGACCACGGGACGCGCGCGCGTCGCCGGTACGGGGGCCGGGGCGGCGGACGCCGTTCCCGTCGCCGCGACCAGCGCCGGGACGGCACAGGTCATGACCGCTGTACTGACCGTACGACTGCGCATATCCGCTCCCGGTCGACGTGCTCCGGTCCGTGCCCTCGCCGAGGGATTCCGTGACGACGTTACGGCCCTGCCGGGGGATGCACCACTTGTATGGCGCAGGCTCACCCGACCGGTACCGATACGGAGCAAAGCCGCGCTCAGCCCGTGGTGTCCGTCCCGTTCCCGGCCATGCCCAGGGACCCGGGCCACGCCGCCGGCGTCACCGGTCCGGGCCAGGGCCGGTCGCCGGGTACCACGGACATCCGCGCCGTGGTCCGGGGCACGTCCCGGGGGACCGTGTCGACCAGCGCCCTGGCGAGCTCGTCCAGGCCGGCCTCCAGGGTGTCCAGAAGCTCCTCGTCCTGGCGGCGCAGCGCGCCGAGCAATTCCATGGCCCGCTCGTCGTCGGCGAGGGCGGCGACGTTCTCGCCGACCCGGCAGGCCGCCAGGGCGTGGGCGGTGGCCGCGTACTCGCCCTCGATCAGGAGCAGCAGATGGCGCGTGTCGGCCGGCCGCCCGCCCAGCAGCACCCCGGCGGCGAGCAGGGCGCAGACCTCGATGGGCAGATGCGCGGCGCGGATGGCACCCGCCGCGAGGGTGCGCGCGATGGCGGCGGCGTCGCCCGCCAGACGGCGCGGCCGCACGGCCCGTACATGGTCGTCGATGCGGGCCATGTGGCCCTGGGTACGGGCCAGGTGGCGCTGCATCGCCCGGCGGTGCGGGCCGGCGGGGGTGACGGCCATGTCCATCCGGAACCTGTCGATGACCGCGGCGTGGGTGTCCCGGGCGTCCTGGAGCGCAGGGATGAGGGCGTGCGTCGTCACTGTCATTGCCGTACTTCCTCGTGTGGCGTCCGTGGTGACCTCGGGGTCCGGGCCACCGCGTACGGCTGAGTGACCGGCCGGAGACGGGCCGGTGGAGCCCGGCACCCTGGGTGAGGCTGCGGCGGGATCCCTGCCCAGCGTGTGCGAACCGGCCCGAGATCGCCCGGCGGCCCGGTGCCCGCCGTGCGGTGCCCGGCACGGCCCCGCGCGGGCGCCGCGCGCGGGGCCGGGGCGCCCACCACGCGATTCGCCGCCGGCGCCCGCGCGGCGGCCCGGACCCGTCCCCCGGGCGGAACACCGGAATCGGCGCGCGCTCTCTGGTCCGTCCGGGTGGCCCGGCCCGCCTCCGGGGTCCGGGACGGGGTCGCCTTGACTTCGAGCGCACACGAAGTCCTAGCGTTCCTTCCACGTCCACGGGCAGGCGCGCCGTCGACCGGACGACACCGACACGGGAAAGGGCTGGGACGACTATGAACAAGCGCAGGCTGCGGGACCTGGAGGTTTCGGCCATCGGTCTCGGATGCATGGGAATGTCCGCCTTCTACGGCACCACCGATCAGGAGGAGGGCGTCAGGACCATCCGGCGCGCCCTGGAACTGGGCGTCGACTTCCTCGACACCGCCCAGCTCTACGGGCCGCTCACCAACGAGACGCTGATCGGCCAGGCGGTGAAGGGGCACCGCGACGAGTACGTGATCGCGACGAAGTTCAACTACCGCATGGACGACGCCGTCCCCGGCGACATGGGCTCCATCGGGCGCCAGGACGGCTCCGCGGACCATGTGCGCGACTCCATCCACGGCTCGCTCAAGCGGCTGGGCACCGACCACGTGGACCTGTACTACCAGCACCGCGTCGACCCGGACGTACCGATCGAGGAGACCGTCGGCGCGCTCGCGGAACTGGTCGCGGAGGGCAAGGTGCGGTACATCGGCCTGAGCGAGGCGGGGGCGGACACGATCCGCCGCGCCCACGCCGTCCATCCGATCACGGCGGTCCAGAGCGAGTACTCGATGTGGTCGCGCGACGTCGAGGCCGAGGTCCTGCCCACCTGCCGTGAGCTGGGCATCGGGTTCGTGCCCTACTCGCCCCTGGGACGCGGGTTCCTCGCGGGCCGCTTCGCCTCCCCGGACGACCTCGACGAGGGCGACTTCCGGCGTGGCGGCCCGCGGTTCACCGGGGACAACCTCACCGCGAACCTGCGTCTGGCCGAGAAGGTGAAGGAACTGGCGGCCCACAAGGGCGTGACGCCGGCGCAGCTCGCCCTCGCCTGGGTGCTGGCGCAGGGGGAGGACCTGGTCCCCATCCCGGGCACCAAGCGGCGCTCCTACCTGGAGCAGAACGCCGCCGCGGCGGACGTCGAACTGACCAAGGACGACCTCGCGACGATCGAGGCCGAACTCCCCGACGTCGCCGGGCAGCGCTACGACGAGGCCGGCATGCGGTCCGTGAACCGCTGACCCGCCGACGGGGTGTGACGGGGTGACGGGGTGGGTCAGCGGTCGCGGAAGAGCCGCTCCAGCACCACGGCCACCCCGTCCTCCTCGTTGGACACGGTGTGGTGCCGCACCGCGGCACGCACCGAGGGGTGGGCGTTGGCCATGGCGTAGCCGGACCCCGCCCACCGCAGAACGGCCAGGTCGTTCGGCATGTCCCCGAAGGCCACCACGTCCTCGGCGGTCAGCCCCCGGGACGCGCACAACGCGGCGAGCGTGTCGGCCTTGGTCACCCCGGGCGCGCTGATCTCCAGCAGTCCGCGGCCTCCCGAATGGGTGAAGTGCGCGTGGCCCGCGGCATCGCGCCGCGCGAGCGCGAGCAGGAACTCGGCCTCGTGCTCGGCGGAGTGGGCCAGGAGCTTCACGATGGGGGAGTCGAGCGTCCACAGGTCGGCCAGGCGCGGCACGGCGCGTTCGGCCTCCCCGCCGGGGGAGTGCCGTATCCGGTAGGACGGTTCGTAGTGGACGACGAGCCCCGCCTCCACCGCGAAGCCGATGCCCGGGACGGCCCCCGCCAGGGCGGTGGCGACCGCGCGGGCGGCGGACACGGTGAGCGGACGGGAGCGGACGACCCTCCGGGACCCGAGATCGTAGACCAGCGCTCCGTTGCTGCAGATCGCCGATCCGCCGAGCCCCGTGCGGGCCGCGATCGCGTCCACGTGGCGCGGCGGGCGCGCGGTGACGACGACGACGTCCGCGCCCGCGGCCACCGCGGTGCGCAGTGCGCGCAGGGTGCGCGGGGAGACGGTGCCGTCCCGGCGCAGCAGCGTGCCGTCGAGGTCGGTGGCGATCAGCCTGGGCGGGCGCGTGGGCACCGCGGCATCGTAGCCCCCGCCGCGGCCCGGCGCGCCGCGCACCTCAGGGACTCACCTCGTCGCCGGGCCCGCGTCCTCGCGCGCCAGCCACTCGGCCAGGGCCCGGGCGATCGGCTGGCCCGTGTCCAGTTCCACGAACCCGAACTGGCCCGACTGGTTGCATTCGAGGAACCACCACACCCCGTCCGCGTCCTCGGCGAAGTCGAAGGCCCCGTAGGCGAGTTCGGCCTGGCGCAGATAGGCGCGCACGGCCTCGGCGACACGGGGCGGGGTGGTGACCGGGCGCCAGGGGCCGGTGGAGGGCGCGAACCGGACGTCCACGTCCTCGGCGTCCGGGACGGCCGGTTTGCGGGCGGCCAGCAGCCGGTCGCCCACGGCGGTGAGGCGGATGTCGGCGCTCTTGGCGATCCGCCGCTGGAGCAGCGTGGGCCCGAACGCGACCGCGGAGAAGTCGGTGTCCGGGGCGATCCGGGTGGTGGGCACCGCCATCGGGGGATCGGTGGGGTGGGTGCCGGAGACGGGCTTGACCACCAGGTCCCCGAAGCGTGCGGCGAAGTCCCGGGCGGCTCCGGGGACGGTGGTGATCAGGGTGGCCGGCACGGGCAGGCCGCTGTGCTGGGCCACCCGCAGCTGCCAGGGCTTGCGGCGGGCCCGGCGCGCCGCGTCGGGACGGTTCATCCAGCGGGTGCCGGTGGCGTCCAGCATCCCGTAGAGAGCCTGCGAGGACTCCTCGGTCAGCCAGGCCGAGGGTTCGGCGGCCGACGAGCCGGGGTCGCCGGGCCTGCGCACCCAGACGGACCGCACCTCCCGGGTGCTCACCCGTCTGTCACCGACCCGCAGGTGCCCCTCGAAGGCTCCGTCGGCGTACTCGCCCGACAGGGCGATGCCCCCGGGGAAGTCCGCCGGGTCGAGCCGGAGCAGCGGGACACCGGCCCCGTTCAGTTCCGCGACGACCATGTCGGCCGTCACATCCTGTTGACACGTAAGGATCAGCACGGTCATCTTCGGCGGTCCGCGTTCAGTCGTCGAAGTGGGTCTTCGACCCGGCGGTGGAGGTCGTGGCCGCCCAGTCCCGCAACACCGCGTATGCATGGGCGGCGATCCGGCCATCCGCGAGCACGTTCAACTGCAGTCCGGAATCGTAGCTGTACGGAGTGCTGACATTCGAATCCTCAGCACGGCGAGCGTAGTTGAGTGCGAACGGCCGCATGGTCTCTCCTTGTTCGGAGCTTCTTTCGAGCAAGCGGATGGTCACGCTCCGCAGTTGACACCCAACTGCCGGGCGCGGTCCTTCCAGGGGTTCCCACGGAGTTATACGAATCGAACGAGTGAATGGTTGCCTCACGGTGTGTCACGGTGGGCCGCCCTCGCCTCTTCCGCCCCGGCGGCCCCGCCGGACCCGCGGCCGGGCGCACTCCGCCGCCCGTGACGCGTGCCGGGGCTTCGCGGATCCCGCGCGCCCGACGCCGGTAGGGTCACCCGCTGCGGCAGGGCGCCGCCGCGTGAAGGGAGCGAAGACCATGAGCGAACCCACGGACGCCACGGGCGGCGGTGTCCGGGCCGGGGACTGGCTGCGCACGATGGTCCGGCGCGATCCGGCCCAACCGCACCGCGTCGCCACCCCGCTGGAGCTCCTGTTCGACCTCTGCTTCGTGGTGGCCGTCGCCCAGGCCGGCGGCAGGCTGGTGCACGCCGTGGCCGAGGGCCGGGCCGGGCACGGCGTCGCCGGGTACGCCATGATCTTCTTCGCCATCTGGTGGGCCTGGATGAACTTCACCTGGTTCGCCTCGGCGTACGACACCGACGACGTGCCCTACCGGGTCACCACGCTGGTGCAGATCGCGGGCGTGCTCATCCTGGCGGCCGGGGTGCCGCGCGCCTTCGACACCGCCGACTACTCGATCGTCGTGGTCGGCTATGTCGTCATGCGACTGGCGCTGACCACCCAGTGGCTGCGGGCGGCCCGCGGTGAGCGGGGCGGCGCCCGCACCACCGCCCTGCGCTACGCCGGCGGTGTCGTCCTGGTGCAGAGCGGCTGGGTGGCGTTCGGCCTCCTGCCGCGCGGCGACGCCCAACTGTGGGTGTTCCTGGTGCTCGTGGCGGCGGAACTCGCCGTGCCGGTGCTCGCCGAGCGCAGCGGCCCCACCCCGTGGCATCCCCACCACATCGCCGAACGCTACGGCCTGTTCACCTTGATCGTCCTCGGCGAGACGATCGCCGCGGCCACCGCGGCGGTGCAGCGGGCCCTGGACCGGGGCGGCTCGACGGAGCTGCTGCCCATCGCGGCGGGCGGGCTGCTGATCGTGTTCTGCGCCTACTGGATCTACTTCGTCGTGCCCATCCACGAACACCTCAGTTCGAGCCGGCGCGCCTTCCTGTGGGGCTACGGCCACTACCTCGTCTTCTCCCTGGCGGCCGCCATCGGCGCGGGTCTGCAGGTGGCCATCGAGCAGGTCACCGGCCTGGCCCCCATCGGCACCACGGGCGGCGCGCTGGCGGTCACCGTGCCCACGGCGGGCTTCGTCCTCTTCACCTGGCTGCTGCACGCCCGCCACCACAAGCCGTCCGCCGGGCGGCAGGCGGTCCTGCCGCTGACCGCGGCCGCGATCCTCGCCTGCACGTTCGCGGGGAGATGGGCGGTGCTGTGCGCCGGGCTCGCCGCGGCACTCGGCGTGGGCGTGTCCCTGGCCCTGGCCGCCGCACCCCGGGCGCGGCTCGTGTCGAAACCGTGATCGTCGGGCCTCGCACCCCTGCTCACCTGCGCGGTCGTACACCCCGCCATGACCTGCACACTCGGTGTATACATGCCGGGTATACACGGTGTGTAGAGTAAGGCCATGTCCATCGGTCACACCCTTCTGGGACTCCTGGAGTCCGGCCCGCGACACGGTTACGACCTCAAGCGGGCCTTCGACGAGAAATTCGGCCACGACCGGCCGCTCCACTACGGCCAGGTCTACTCGACGATGTCCCGGCTGCTGAAGAACGGCCTCGTCGAGGTCGACGGCATCGAGACCGGCGGCGGCCCCGAGCGCAAGCGCTACGCGATCACCGACGCCGGCATCACCGATGTGGAGCGGTGGCTCGCGTCCCCGGAGAAGCCGGAGGAGTACCTCCAGTCGACCCTCTACACCAAGGTCGTCCTCGCCCTCCTGACCCGTCGCGACGCCACCGAGATCCTCGACACCCAGCGCTCGGAGCACCTGCGCAGCATGCGCATCCTGACCGATCGCAAGCGCAGGGGTGATCTGGCGGACCAGCTGGTCTGCGACCACGCCCTGTTCCACCTGGAGGCGGACCTGCGCTGGCTGGAGCTGACCGCCGCCCGACTCGACAAGCTCCGTGAGGCTGTGGCCCGATGACGATCCCTCCTTCCGGTTCCCTGCTCACCGCGCACGACCTGCGCAAGGCGTACGGGCCGACGCACGCGCTGGACGGCGCCGAGTTCTCCATCCACCCCGGCGAGGTCGTCGCCGTCATGGGCCCGTCCGGGTCCGGCAAGTCGACGCTGCTGCACTGCCTCGCGGGCATCGTGCCGCCCGACTCCGGGTCGATCACCTACAACGGGCAGGAGATGGCGAGGGCGAGCGACGCCCGGCGCAGCGCGTTGCGCCGCTCCGAGTTCGGGTTCGTGTTCCAGTTCGGGCAGTTGGTGCCGGAGCTGACCTGTGTGGAGAACGTCGCGCTGCCGCTGCGGTTGAACGGCACCTCCCGCAAGGAGGCGGAGCGGACCGCGCTCGGCTGGATGGAGCGGCTGGAGGTCGACGACCTGAAGGGCAAGCGGCCGGGCGAGGTCTCCGGCGGCCAGGGCCAGCGGGTCGCCGTGGCCCGTGCGCTCGTCACCGGACCGCGGGTGGTGTTCGCGGACGAGCCGACCGGCGCGCTCGACTCCTACAACGGCGAGCGGGTGATGGAGCTGCTCACCGACGCGGCGCGCTCCACCAACGCCGCCGTCGTCCTGGTCACCCACGAGGCACGGGTGGCCGCCTACTCCGACCGCGAGATCGTCGTGCGCGACGGCCGCACCCGGGACATGGAGCGCGCCATATGACCCCGCGCAAGTGGGCCGAGGACCTGGCCATGGGAGCCCGGTTCGCCGTCTGCGGCGGGCGCGAGGGCTGGCTCCGGATGACGCTGACGGCGGTCGGCGTCGGCCTCGGCGTCGCCCTGCTCCTGCTGTGCACCGCGATCCCCCACGTGTTCGCCGCCCGCGGCGAGGTGGAGAACTCCCGCTACGACTACGCGTACGCGGACAAGCCCCCGGCGAAGGCCGACAACACCTTCCTGGTGGCCCACACCGACACCACCTGGCACGACGACGACATCCGCGGCCGGCTCCTCGAACCGGAGGGCGAGGCGGCGCCGCTGCCCCCCGGAGTCGACAGCTTCCCGGCCAAGGGCGAGATGGTCGTCTCCCCGGCGCTCAGGGACCTGCTGGAATCGGCCGACGCGAAGCTGCTGCGGGAGCGGCTGCCGTACCGGATCACCGGCACGATCGGCGAGAGCGGGCTCATCGGCTCGCACGAACTGGCCTACTACGCGGGCGCCTCGGGAATGAAGGCCACCGGGCTCTCCTCGGTGACGCGGCTGAGCAGGTACGCCAAACCGGACGTTCAGCCGGGGAAGACCGACCCGGTACTGATCATGATGGTCCTGGTCGTGTTCGTGGTGCTGCTGACGCCGGTCGCCGTGTTCATCGCGGCCGCCGTCCGCTTCGGCGGCGAACGCCGCGACCGTCGACTGGCCGCGCTGCGCCTGGTCGGCTCGGACCGCAACATGACCCGCCGGATCGCGGCGGGCGAGGCACTCGCCGGAGCCGTGCTCGGCCTGGTCGTGGGCACCGGCTTCTTCCTGCTCGGACGCCAGACCCTCGGCACCGTGGAAATACTGGGCGTGAGCGTCTGGCCCAGCTACCTCGACCCCTCTCCCGGGCTCGCCGCGCTGGTCGCGGTCACGGTCCCGGTCGCGGCCGTGCTGGTCACGCTCCTCGCGATGCGCGGCGTGGTGGTGGAACCCCTCGGCGTCGTGCGCGCGGCCAGACAGCGCCGCCGCAGGCTGTGGTGGCGGCTGCTGCCGCCGCTGGCCGGCCTCGCGATGCTCTACCCGATGGTCGGGCAGGGCCACAAGAACGGGGACTTCAACCAGTACCTCGTCATCGGCGGCGTGCTCCTCCTGCTGATCGGCATCACCGCCCTGCTGCCCTGGGTCGTGGAAGCGGCCGTCGTCCGACTCGGCAAGGGCTCCGTGTCCTGGCAGCTGGCGGTACGACGGCTGCAGCTGAGCAGCGGCACGGCCGCCCGCATGGTCAACGGCATCGCCGTCGCCGTGGCCGGGGCCATCGCCCTGCAGATGCTGTTCACGGGAACGCAGAGCCAGTACACCAAGTCCACCGGCAAGAACCCCGAGCGGGTCCAGATGCAGGTCGACTTCAGCGACCCCAGGCCGCTGTCCGGCGTCGCGGGTGCCCTGACCGGCACCAAGGGGGTGCGGGCCGCGGTGGCCCTCGCCCGCGTGGAGTACGGAGACGCGCGCCGCAACCCGAAGAACGGCAACGGCGCGACCGTGGGCGACTGCGACGCCCTGCGCGAGGTCGCCACGCTGCCCTCCTGCAAGGACGGCGACGTGTTCGTCACGCGAACGAGGGCAGGCTACGCCGACCCCGACAACGCCGCCGAGATCGCCCTGGTGAAGCCCGGCCGGCTGCTCTACCTCCAGCCGTCGCAGGACGGCGCCGCGCGTGGCCTCGAAGTGCCCTGGACCGTCCCGGCGAACCTCCGGGTGGTGGACGCACGCACGGACTCACTGCCGAACTACAACAGCCTGCTGGTCACCCCCGCCGCCCTGCCCGACAGGGCCGCACCCGCGATCGCCTCGGACGGCGTCTACGTGCGTCTGGACCCGTCCGTGCCGGACTCGCGGGAGTACGTGCGCAACGCCGTCGCCCGCGTCGACCCCCTGGCGCAGATCTACGGCTGGACGGCGACCCAGGAGGACGCGAAGTACGCCTCCATCCGGACCGGCCTGCTCGTCGGCTCCGCCTTCGTGCTGGTACTGATCGGCGCGAGCCTGCTGGTCTCCCAGCTGGAACAGCTGCGCGAGCGCAGGAAGCTGCTCTCCGCGCTGGTCGCCTTCGGCACCCGGCGCCGCACGCTCAGCCTGTCCGTGCTGTGGCAGACGGGCCTGCCCGTCGGACTCGGCCTCGTCCTCGCCACGACGATCGGCGTCACCCTGGGCGCGGTCCTGCTGAAGATGAGCGGTACACCGGTGACCATGGACTGGGCGAGCGTGCTCACCATGACCGGTGTGGGCGCGGCCGTGGTCGGCGTGGTCACGCTGCTCAGCCTGCCGCCGCTGCTGCGCATGATGCGCCCCGAGGGCCTGCGCACGGAGTAGCCCCGAGCCGTCCCGTGAAGTGGGCTCCTCCCGTCGGCCTGTCAGCCGGTCGGGGGGAGCCCACGGCCGCGTCCTGACGCCGGGGCGACGGCTCAGCGCCGCTCCCGTCGGGCGTGGGCGTCGTGGATGTGCCGGCCCAGCAGCGGGCCCCCGAACACCACGAAGCCGACCCCGATGAGCCAGGACTGCACGACCAGGACGGTGCCCATGGCGCCGTAGGTCACCGCGTTGTTCACGATGAGCGGCGAGAACACCTGGTAGGAGAACCAGCGCAGGCCCACGAGACCCAGCATGGTGGCCACCGCCCCGGGCAGCAGCGCGTGCCAGTCGACGCGGCTTCCGAGCAGGAAGTGCTGGCCCCACCAGAAGAAGAGGATGCCGAAGAACACGGTCAGGGTGATGCGGACGGCGGACTCGACCGTTCCGTCGCCCAGGAGGGTGCCGCTCTGCACCTCGGCGAACAGGTAGGCCGTCAGACCCGCCAGCCACACGGCCCGGCGCCACACGGAGTGCCACCGCCCCGCGGGCAGGTCCCAGACCCTCTCGTAGCCCGTCTGCACGCTCGAGGCGAACGTGAGCCCGAACAGCGCGAGGGCGAGCACGCTGAAGACACCGGTCGCGCTGAGGACGTTGCGCGGCGCGGCGAACAGGTTCCGGACGACGACGGCGGGATGTCCCGACAGGCTCATCCCGTCGATGACCCACGAGGCGAAGCCGCGATGCTGGAAGGGGGAGGCGGCGGCGATCACGATCAGCACCGGGGCGAGCGTGACCAGGGCCAGGGCGGCCAGGCCCATGGAGCGGTGCAGCAGCTCCATCTCGGTGCCGTGCTGCCACAGCCGTCCCGCGGCCGATCCGTGCCAGCGGGCACGCAGCCGGTGGTGGGCGGGGCGTTCGTCCTGGGGCGGGCCTGAGGAACCCGTCATGGGTCCCTCGGTTCCCGGCCCGTGAGCCGGCGAAACCCGGACGCGATCATTCGGCGTACGTGAGTGATCACATGAGTGATCGAAAGAGTCGCGAGAGGCGGCGTTTCGGGGCTGCGGTGATCAGTCTCGGAACATCCCGGATCTCCGTCGGGCGCCGTGCATAAGGTCCGGGTCACCGGCCGGACGGAGAACGCCCGTGCCGTGCAGGGAACCGGAGCAGGAGGAGACGCGACTGTGGCGAATGTGGAAGTTTCCCTCAAGGAGACGATGACCTCGATCGACGGCGCGCTGGGGGCCGCCCTGGTCGACTACACCAGTGGCATGGCGCTCGGCACCCTGGGGGGAGGCAAGGATCTCGACCTGACGATCGCCGCGGCGGGCAACACCGATGTGATCCGGGCCAAGGCCCGCACCATGGAGCACCTCGGCCTCGACGGGCAGGTCGAGGACATGCTCATCACGCTCAGCGACCAGTACCACATCATCCGGCCCCTCAGGAGCCGCAGCGGCAACGGCCTCTTCCTCTACCTCGCCCTGGACAGGGCGAAGTCCAACCTGGCCATGGCCCGCCACCAGCTCAAGCGGATCGAGGCCGAGCTGGAGGTGTAGCAGGCGGCTCACTCACGCCTCCGCACGCCCACAAGTTGAAGAACTCTTCATCTGGGGATCTGGGCACCTGGAGATCTGGCCACATCCATCTCCGGCCAATCCCCTTGGGCGTGCGGGGTGGGAGCCGCGAGGATCGGTCCGCAACACCGGACGCGGCGACGCGCAGGGGCCGCCGCGCCCCCGAACAGCCCGTCGAACGCGGCAGGGAGCGAGCGATACACGATGCAGGTCCCCCTCTACCAGGCCAAGGCCGAGTTCTTCCGCATGCTCGGGCATCCGGTGCGCATCCGGGTGCTCGAACTCCTGCAGAACGGCCCCGTCCCCGTGCGCGACCTGCTCTGCGACATCGAGATCGAACCCTCCAGCCTCTCCCAGCAGCTCGCCGTGCTGCGTCGTTCCGGGATCGTCGTGTCCATCCGGGAGGGGGCCACCGTCAGTTACGCGCTCGCCGGCGGCGATGTCGCGGAACTCCTGCGCGCCGCCCGCAGGATCCTGACCGAACTGCTCGCCGGGCAGACCGAGCTGCTCGCCGAGCTGCGCCAGGCCGACCGGAAACCGGCCCTCGTCCCTCAGGACGCGGGCCGGACCTCCTGACCGCGGCGGGCGGCGTGGACCCGCGCGGCCGGTGGCGCGCGGTGCTCAGGACGCGTGGTCGAACGCCGGGAGATAGCCGTGGGTCTGCCCGACGGCCGTGGGGTGGTAGGACTCCACGTACGCGAGGAGGCTGACGCTGCGGATCCAGGGGCTGCCGGAGCAGATCTCGTGCCCGGTGAAGGCCGGCCTGACGTCGGCGAAGGTGAACCCGTGGTCGGCGACGCGCTTGGCGATCACCGTGTTGAGGCGGTTCACGGAGGTGTTGACGGCACCCCGCGCGGTGTCGGACAGGCCCCCCGCGCAGCTTCCCCTGAGCTTGTACAGATGGGGGTAGCCGAGGACGACGACATGGGCGGCCGGCGCCTTCCTCCTGATGGCCGAGTAGAGCCGGTCCAGGTCGCCGGGGAGCGTGGTTTCCATGTAGGTGCGGGCCTCGGCCGTCGCGGTCACACAGGCCTTGGTGCCGCGCAGCACACAGGTCGTCATGACCTCCCCGAAGCCCGCGTCGCTGCCTCCCACCGTGATGCTGACGAGTCCGGTACGGGGACCGAGCGCGCCGAGCTGGCCGCTCAGCACATCGGTGGTGCGCGCGCCGTTGCACGCCGGGAAACTGAACGGTGAGGACTTGTGGGCGGCGGCCCACAGGGCGGGGAAGGACCGGGTGCTGCGCAGGCAGGTGTGGCTGGAGCCGATGTAGTCGCCCGCTCCGACCCCGGCGGAGTAGGAGTCGCCCAGGGCCACGTAGCCCCGGGCGGCCCGCTGGTGGGGGACCGCGGTCGCCGCGGCGGAGGAGGCGAGGGCGAGGGCGGGGGCGAGGAGGAGCGAGGACGCGCGTACCGCGAATCTGGACGGACTCATACCCCTCGCATAGCACGCGTGGATCGCGCGGACCGAGCGGCCGACCGCCGCCCGACGGCATGTGTCGGCTCGCGCGGACACCCGCGGACACTCCCAACCCGCTTGTGGGGGAGTGCACTTCGGAGGTCGCGGCGGCCGTGAGCGCGCTCGGGGCAGGGCGGGGGACATCACCCGTACGGCGGTCACCGCGATGGACGGGTGGGCGCATCCCGGATAGCCTCCACGGCACCTATTCAATTAATTGACTTGGAGGGGTTCCGATGGGCGCGTTCCGCGAGGCCGTCGAGGCCGGCGACCACGACGCGATCGAGCAGATGCTGTCCGACGACGTCGTCTTCACCAGCCCGGTGGCCTTCAAGCCGTACTCCGGCAAGCCGATCACCGCCGCCATCCTGCGCGGCGTCACGCGGGTCTTCGAGGACTTCCGCTACGAGCGCGAGATCGTCGGGGCGGACGGCCGGGACCAGGCGCTGGTGTTCCGGGCCACGGTCGGCGGCCGGGAGGTGAACGGCTGCGACTTCCTGCACTTCGACGAGAACGGCAGGATCGACGACTTCACGGTGATGGTTCGGCCGCTGTCCGGCGCGCAGGCGCTGGCCGAGGCCATGGGCGCGCAGTTCGAGCGGATCGCACGCGAGGCGTCCGGGTGACGGCGGTTCCCAAACCGCCTTCCGGTCCCGTTCACCCACGCAGGTGAGCGGGACCACTCCTTCGGTCCGGTCCGGCGGGCCGCGCGCGGGGCGCCGCTCAAGGCTCACTGCAGAAGTGTTCCCTCGGAAGGAGGACCTCGATGAGCGCCACCCGACGCTCCCGCTCCCTTCGCGCGTGTCTGCGCGGGCCCCTGTCCGGCGCGACGGCCCTGCTCACCACGGCCGCGCTCGCCGCCGCCGTCCCGGCCCTCGCGGCACCGGCCGATGCCGCGGCGGCCCCCAAGGCGCCCTGCGGCGACCCGCAGGTGAAGCTCGAACCGGCGGCCCAGGCGTTCCTCGACAAGCTCGCCGCGGCGGACGGGCCGCCGATCCAGACCCTGACGCCCGCCGCCGCCCGCCAGTCCCTCCTCGACCTCCAGGCGGCCTACCCGGTCCCCAAGCTCCCGGCCGACATCACGACGCGCACCATATCCGCCGGCTCGGGCGGCAAGGTCTCGATACGCGTCGTGCGGCCGCACGGAGTGCGCGGCAAGCTGCCCGTGGTGATGTACTTCCACGGCGGCGGCTGGGTGCTGGGCGACGCCTCGACCCACGACCGGCTGGTACGGCAGATCGCCAACGGAGCGAGGGCCGCGGTGGTGTTCGTCGACTACACCCGCTCGCCCGAGGCGAAGTACCCGGTGGCCGACGAGCAGGCGTACGCGGCGACCCGGTGGGTCGCCCAGCACGGCGACGAGATCGACGTCGACGGATCGCGGATGGCCGTGGCCGGTGACAGCGTCGGCGGCAACATGGTGGCCGCCGTCACCATGATGGCCAAGCAGCGCGGCGGCCCCAAGCTGGCCCAGCAGGTGCTGTTCTACCCGGTCACCGACGCCTCCTTCGACACCGCCACCTATCGGCGCTTCGCCACCGGGTGCTGGCTCACCGCCGCGGGCATGAAGTGGTTCTGGAACCAGTACGCGCCCGACACCGCCGTGCGCAACCAGCCCATGGCCTCCCCGCTGCGCGCCACCAAGGACCAGTTGAAGGGCCTGCCCAAGGCGCTGCTGATCACCGACAGCGACGTGCTGAACGACGAGGGCCACGCCTACGCCGACAAGCTCCGCGCAGCCGGTGTGCCCCTCACCTACGTCAACTACCCGGGTGTCGTGCACGACTTCGTGATGCTCAACGGGCTCGCCGGCACCCACGCGGCCAAGGACGCGGTCGCCAAGGCCAACGCGGCCCTGCGCCAGGCGCTGCACAGCTGAGCCGCCGCCCCCTCGCCCCTCGGCGGGCGGGCCCCGACGGGCTCGTCCGCCGAGGCAGGGCGCTAGGGTGTCGATCCATCAGCGGATCACACGCCCGGGACCCGGGCGGACGGAGGGCGACGGTGGGCGACCACGGGGGCGTGGACGGCGGGTGCCTGGCATGCGATCTCCTCAGCGGCGAGGCCGAGTTGCCCGGTGGGCCGCTGCTGCGCCACGGAGGCTGGGCCGTCGAGCACTGCGTGGGACCGTTCGGCACGGGCACCGTCGTGGTCAAACCGGTCAGGCATGTGGAGCACGTGGCGGAGTTGACCGCGGCGGAGGCCGCGGAACTCGGGCCGCTGCTGAGGCGGGTGAGCGCGGCCGTCACCTCCGTCATGGACCCGGACCAGGTCTACGTGTGCCTGTGGTCGCACGCGGGCGGGGTGCCCGGCCATGTCCACTTCGTCGTCCAGCCCGCCGTCCGCGAGGACATGAGCCGCTACGACGCCTTCGGCCCCGGGCTGCAGAGGGCCATGGCCGAGGACGGCCGCTTCCCGGACCCGGCGCGGATCGAGGAGGTCTGCGACCGGCTCCGCCTCGCCCTGCGCTGAGTCGCGCCACGAACGCCCGCCGCCCGCCCAGGCCCTATAGGGCCTACGCCGAGGCCACCGCCGACCGTGCCGTGCGCTCCACCAGGGAGATGCCGTCCCGCATCGAGGCGTTCCCGTTCGAGAGGACGGCGACCAGGTACCGGTGCCCGTGCGCCGTGACCTCGCCGATGCTGTTGATGTCCCACAGCTGGGTCGCGCTGCGCTGCAGCCAGCCGTTCTTGAGCGCCCAGCCGGAGTCGCCGGCCGCCGAGACGCCCCAGGACTGCTCGGTGGCGATCCGGCTCATCAGCGTCTTGAGGCGGCCGCGCGAACTCTCGTTCAGCGCCGTGGAGCCGCCCTTCGACGCCCCGTCGTCGAACACCGCGAGCAGCAGCCGTATCTGGTCGCTCGCCGTCGTCCGGGTCAGCCCCCACAGCCGGCCCGCGCCGCCCTCGGTCGACGTCAGCCCCAGCCGCTGGTTCGCCGCCTCGAGGCCCGGCGCCTCGCCGATCCGCTGCCACAGGGTGGTCGCCGACGCGTTGTCGCTGTGCTCGATCATCTTCTCGGCCAGGGCCTGCTCCTCGGCGGTCAGGTCCCGCCCCGCGTCCTGCGCCTGGAGCAGCACGCTCGCGAGGATGTCGACCTTGATGATGCTGGCGGTGTCGTACGGGGTGTCGTCACCGAACACCGCGGGCCGGCGCCCGGCGCCGTCCAGGTCGAGCACCGCGGCCGTGACCTGCGCGGGGGCGGCCGTGGCCGGGGCCGGTGCCGGCGTCGCGGCCCGGGCCGGGGTGGGGTGCAGCGCGCCGGCGGTGAACAGGGCCGTCACCGATGTCGCGAGGACCGCCGCGCAGGCGAGTGCGCGCCTGGCGCGGCCTCGGGCCGCCGTCGTGGGCCGGGACAGGGTCGGGAGTCTGCTGTGCATGGGGTGCTCGCCTCGGCAGTTCATGTCGAAAGGGACACGGAACTGTGAAAGTAGACAAAACACCAGCCGACCGAGGTGGGCGCCGTCACACCTGAGGTATGAGTGACGTCACACGGGCGGCCTGAAGCACGCGTGGACGATCTTCCCGTCGAGGCACGGCCGGGCCTGCCACTCGTCGGCCAGGGCGTCGACCAGCAGCATGCCCCGCCCGCCGAGCCGCTGCGTGCTCGGCGCCCGCTGCGTGGGCAGATCGCTGGAGTTGTCGTGGACGGCGACATGCAGGCAGGCGGTGTCCCAGGTGAGCACCAGTTGGGCGGGGCTGTGCGCGTGGACGTGCGCGTTGGTCACCAGTTCCGACACGGTCAGCAGGACCGCGTCCACGGTCCCGGGCGCGTGCCGGGCCCACTCCAGGGACTCGACGTGCAGGCGAGCCCAGTCACGGGCCGCCTTCACCCCGGTGTCCAGCGGCAGAGACCTAGCCCACCCAACCGCCCTCATGGACGACCCACTCATCGCGTCCCTCCCTCCTGTGTGGCTGCACTCCCGCGTCTACCCGCCGCACCGGCGCCCACGCCCGCGGGACGTCACGGTGCCAGGGACGGGACCCCGAGCGGCCGGGCCAGCCCGGACACCGCCTCGTCCAGCCGCTGGAGGTGCCGCAGCACCCGGTCCGTGACCCGGTCGTACCGGGGCGCGGCCAGGGTGCCCGGCTCCAGCATCGCCACGATGCTGGAGCCCGCCGCCCCCACCGCCGCGATGCTGCGCGGATCCTTGACCCGCGCGCCGATCGCCTCGATGGTGCCGGTGATCCGCCGCCCCGCCGCCCGCAGACGCGGATCGGCCGCGATCGAGGGATGCTCCGGCAGCAGTTCGGCGGTGGCCGCGAGCGCCCGCGCGTGGTACGCGCAGGTCTCCAGCATCGCGACGACATAGCGCGCGGTGTCCCGGCGGCCCCGCATCGGTGTGATCGGATGGGTCAGCGGCCGCACGGAGGAGCGCAGATCGGCGAGCGCCTGGTCCAGATCGCGGGCCTTGTCGAGCAGGTCCCTCGCCGGGCCGCCGCTGAGCTGGTCGACCGCGGCGTCGGTGACCTCGGCGAGCCGGTCCAGCACCGTGGCGAGGAGTTCGTTGGTGCGCCGGTCGGTGTCGACCGGCAGGATCAGCGCCGCGGCGACGATGCCGCAGACCGCGCCCAGCGCCGTCTCCTCGATCCGCAGGACGAGCACGGCGGCGCTGTAGGTGTTGAGCAGGGTGTAGAGCAGGCCCAGCATCGCGGTGACGAAGAACGACATCAGCGTGTAGGACAGCGGCGCGGTGTAGAACATCGCGAAGATGAACAGCAGCACCAGGGCGAAGGCGGTCCAGGTGTGGTGTCCGATCAGCCCGGCCAGCGCGATGCCGGCGACCACGCCGAGGACGGTGCCGAGCAGCCGCCGGTACCCCTTGACGAGGATCTCCCCGGTGGACGCGGTGTTGAGGAACACGATCCAGCAGGTCAGCACCGCCCAGTACCACCGGTGGCTGGACAGCAGCTCCCCGCCGACGATGGCGAGGGCCGAGCCCACGGCCACCTGGACGGCCGCGCGTGTGCTGGGCCGCCGCAGCCCGGTGGGCTGCGCCTCGTCCTCCGCCTCCTCCTCGCCCCCGAGGGCGGCGTCCTCCGCGTCCAGCTCCTCACGGGAGCGGGCGGTGGCCGGGGTGTCGTCGGACTCGTCCTGGGACCCGCCCAGCGCCATGCGCAGTCCCAGGACCGCCCGTGACGCCTCGCCGATCCCCCTGAAGACGTCCTGGACGGAGGGCGGGGCGGGCGGCAGGTGCTCCTCCTCCCGGTAGCCGAGGAGTCGGTTGCGCACCCGGGACAGCGCGGCTCCCTCGCCCTGCGCGACCGGCCGCAGCACCAGAAGCCGCAGGGCTTCCAGCTCCCGGCGCAGCAGGGCGGTCGTCTCGTCCTGCCGGGACAGCGGGCCGCCGGAGGGCAGGGGCGCACCGGGCAGATGCATGGTGAGCGTGTCGGCACGCTGCGCGCCGCTCGCGGTGAGCAGGAGCAGCCCGAGCCGCTCGGCGGTGATCTCGGCGTCGGCGATACGCCGCTGGACGAGCCGGGCCGTGGTCCGGTCGGCGGTCCCCTGCTCCAGCCGCCCCTGGATCATGATGGCCGTCTCGTGGAGGGCGGCGGTGCGGCGGCGTGTCTCCGCCAGGGCCTTTCCCCGGTCGTCGGGGTCGGCGTCGAGCAGCGTGATCTGCGCCGCGATCAGCTGGGCGAGGCGGGCCCGGAAGGCGCGGCGCAGCCGGACCAGGATGCCCGAGGGGGTGACGGGGAGGAGGGCGAAGCGCACCAGGGCGCCGCACGCGAAGGCGACGGTGATCACACCGCACAGCCGCGGCAGGGTGGCGACGGTGACGCCGACGAACAGGGACAGGAAGTAGACCTGGAACCCGATCTGCCCGAGCCCCGTGCCCCGGTCGCCGAAGCGGCGGCCGTAGACCGCGCAGAAGATGAGCAGGACGAAGAAGAGGTCCCCGGAGACCACGCGGGAGTGCAGCAGCGCGCCCAGCGACACCGAGGCCAGCGCGACGGGCAGGCCCAGGGCGAGCGTGACCGCCTGCGGGGAGCGCTCCTTCTCCTGGATGGCGAACGTCGCGACCATCGCCGACATGGCTCCGGCCACCAGATCCGTCACGCCGACCCGCATCAGGGCCAGCGCGGCCAGGGTGAGCGCGATGGAGAACACGGTCCGCAGACCGGCCGTCAGCCGCAGCAGCCCCGGGTCCGACGCCGCGACGCGGTCCCGCAACGCCACCCGCACCGACACCACCCTGACTCCGCCCCACGATCACCCGGTTCTCCCAGGATCCCCTCCCCACCCTCCCGCCGCACTACACCCACCGGTTCGGGTCCGCCGCGCCCCGGGGCGGGGCGAGGCGGACCGGGGCGCGGTCCACGGCTCGATCGCGGGTCACGGGTCGATCGTGGATCACGCGTCTTCGAGCAACCCGTCCACCGCCCGCAGCGCCTGAGCCCGATCCGCGGGAATCACCCCGATCCGGGTCCGGCGGTCGAGCAGGTCCCCCGCGTCGAGCGCCCCCTCGTGCCGCACGGCCCACAGCAACTCGGCCCGGGTCACCGGGTACCCCTCGAGCACGGGCTCGGCCAGCCGCGGGTCCCGCAGGGCCAGCGCGTGCACGCCCGGCGCCTCGGTGCCGTAGCGGCTCACGAGCCGCTCCGGGGCGCCCAGCGCGGCCAGCGCCTGCGGTGCCGCCGCGCCGACCAGCGGAAGCGAGGCGGTGGGGGAGGGGCGCTCGGTCAGCCGGTGCGCGGTGATCGCCGCGTCGACCGCGTCCTCGGCCATCCGCCGGTAGGTGGTGAGCTTGCCGCCGACCACGGTGATCACGCCCTCCGACGAGGTGAGCACCGCGTGCTTGCGCGAGATGTCCGCGGTGCCGCCCGACGCGCCCGGCGCACCCTCCCGCGTGGTGTCCAGCAGCGGCCGCAGCCCGGCGAACGCGCCCACCACGTCCTCGCGGCGGACCGGGACCTTCAGGGCCGAGCCGAGGACGTCGAGCAGGAAGCCGATGTCGGTCTCGGGCACGTCGGGGACGTCCGGGATGTCGCCGTCCACGGGCTCGTCGGTGAGCCCGACGTAGACCCGGCCGTCCCCCTGGGGCAGGACGAGCACGAAGCGGTTGGTCTCACCGGGGATCGGCACGTGCAGACCGGCGCGCAGGGAGCCGAGCTGTTGCGCGCGCAGCACCAGATGGGTGCCGCGCGAGGGCCGGATGCGGACGCCGTCGACCAGGCCGCCCGCCCACACCCCGGAGGCGTTGATCACCGCGCGGGCCCGGATCTCGCCCTCCTGGCCGGTCAGCTCGTCACGGATCCGCGCGCCCGACCGGGTCAGTTCGAGCGCCCGGACGCGGGTGAGGACCCGGGCGTCGTGCGCGGCGGCCGTACGCGCGACGGCGCTGACCAGGCGGGCGTCGTCGGTGACGCGGCCGTCCCAGGACAGCAGCCCGCCGCGCAGCCCGTCGGCGCGCAGCGCCGGGGCGAAGCGGCGGGTGGTGGCGGCCGAGATCCTGCGCGGCGCGGGCAGCGTCGACCGTGCCGTGCGGGCCGCGAGGCGCAGCGCGTCGCCGGCGCGGAACCCGGCCCAGGCCAGCGTGGCCTGACCGCGGGTGACCAGGGGGGTCAGCGGCAGGACGAACGGCTGGGCGCGCACCAGGTGGGGGGCGGTGCGCTCCATCAGGACGCCGCGCTCCAGCGCGCTCTCATGGGCCACGTCGAGCTGCGCGGAGGCCAGGTAGCGCAGTCCGCCGTGGATGAGCTTGGAGCTCCAGCGGGAGGTGCCGAAGGCCAGGTCGTGGGCGTCCACGGCGACGACGGACAGTCCGCGCGCGGCGGCGTCGAGCGCGACACCGGCACCGGTCGCGCCGAGGCCGACGACCAGGACGTCGACGGTCCTGCCGTCGGTGGCCTCGGCCAGTTCGCGCCGGCGACGGGCGGCGTTCAGGGACGAGCCGGGTGCCGGCTCGCCCGTGGCGGCGGGGGTGCTGCTGGGGCTCATGGCGTCAGGGTCCTCTCCAGGATGGTCCGCAGTTCCGCGTAGAAGGCCTCGGCGCCGAGCTCGGTGTCGTCCTCGTCCGTCATCGTGCGCAGCGAGAGGGTGAAGGACTGGGCGATCAGCAGCAGGGACCGGGCCTGCCGCCGGGTATGGCCCGCGCGTACGGATCCGTCCGCGTGGCCGGCCTCGACGGCGTCGGTGATCAGCTCCAGCAGGGCGTCCTGGCTGGCTCCCCGCCGGTCCAGGACGTAGGGGAGGAGCAGTTCGGGGTCGACGTCGAGGATCTTGCGGAACAGCGGGTGGCCGCGGAAGGCGCGCACGCCCTCGACGAGGCCGTCCACCATCAGCGTCCGCGCGTCCGCCGGACGCCCGGGCACACGCATCGCGCGCGCGGCCGTGTCGATCCACTCCCGGGTCATCAGGTCGCCGACCAGGGTGCGTACGTCCGGCCAGCGCCGGTAGAGCGTCATACGGGAGACGCCGGCTCGGCGGGCCACGTCGGTCAGCGTGGTGCGCCGCACGCCGACGGCGAGCACGCAGTCGCGGACCGCGTCGAGCACCGGGTCGTTGTCCGAGGCGTCCGAGGTGTTGTGACGAATAGGCGTCATGTGTAACAGTGTAACGCCCCTGCGGTGACGCGGGGGAGACGGCACGGATTCGGAACGACCGGTGAGGACAAGCGCCATGGACATGCTGTGGAGTGGCTGGGGAGACCCGACGAGGGCTACGCCGTTGCCCGACACGGTGATCGGGCTGCTGCGCGACATGCTCGGGGTCAAGCCGCGCAGCGCCGAGCCGGTCACGCTGGAGGAGATCCCCGTACCCGACTCGCCGTTGGCGCCCGCCGTGCGCGAGGCGCTGCGGGGCGCGGTCGGCTCGGCGGAGCACGTGCGGACGGACGCCGAGTCCCGCGTCCGGCACACCCGCGGCAAGTCCACCCCGGACCTGCTGCGCATCCGTGAGGGGGATGTCACCGACACCCCCGCGGCCGTCGTCCTTCCGGGGAGCCACGACGAGGTGGCGGCCGTGCTCGGCGTCTGCGCCGAGCACGGAGTGGCCGTGGTCCCCTTCGGCGGCGGCACCTCCGTCGTCGGCGGCCTGGCTCCCGCGTCGCGCGGCGCCTTCGTCGCGCTGGACCTGCGCCGCATGGACGGCCTGCTCGACCTCGACCCGGTCTCCCGCACGGCGACGCTGCAGCCCGGACTGCGGGCCCCGCACGCGGAGGCGCTGCTGGCCGAACAGGGCTTCACCCTCGGCCACTTCCCCCAGTCCTACGAGTGGGCCACCATCGGCGGCTTCGCCGCGGCACGTTCCAGCGGGCAGGCGTCGGCCGGGTACGGCCGCTTCGACGAGATGGTGCTCGGCCTCACCCTCGCCACCCCCTCCGGCACCCTGGAGGTCGGCCGCGCGCCGCGCTCGGCCGCCGGACCCGACCTGCGCCAGCTCGTCCTCGGTTCCGAGGGCGCGTTCGGTGTCATCACCTCCGTGACCGTACGGATCCGGCCCGTCCCCGAGACGCGGATCTACGAGGGCTGGCGCTTCGACTCCTTCGAGGCGGGCTCCGCCGCCCTGCGGCGCCTCGCCCAGGACGGGCCGCGCCCCACCGTGCTGCGGCTGTCCGACGAGACCGAGACGCTGATCGGCCTCGCCCGGCCCGACGCCATCGGCTCCTCGGACCCGCAGGGCGCCGGATGCCAGGCCATCGTCGGCTACGAGGGCACGCCGCAGGACACCGCGCACCGCCGCGAGAGCGCCGCCGCCGTCCTGCGCGCCTGCGGAGGCACCTTCGCGGGCAGCGAGCCCGGCGAACACTGGGCGGCGGGCCGCTACTCGGCGCCGTACCTGCGCGACTCGCTGCTCGACGCGGGCGCGTTCGCCGAGACCCTGGAGACCGCCGCGTTCTGGTCGCGCCTGCCCGAGCTGTACGCCTCCGTGCGCCAGGCGCTCACCGGCACGCTCACCGAGGCCGGCACGCCCCCGCTGGTGATGTGCCACATCTCCCACGTCTACGAGAACGGCGCCTCGCTGTACTTCACGGTGGTCTCCGCCCAGGGCGAGGACCCCGTCGCGCACTGGGAGCCCGCCAAGCACGCCGCCAACGAGGCGATCCTGGCCGCGGGCGGCACGATCAGCCACCACCACGGCGTGGGCACGGACCACGGCGACTGGTACGTCCGGGAGGCCGGACCGCTCGGCGTCGAGGCCCTGAAGGCCGTCAAGCGGAGCCTGGACCCCGCCGGGCTGGTCAACCCCGGTGTCCTGCTGCCGGTCGACTGATATACCGAACCGGCAGCGTCCCCACCCCGTCCGTCCACGACCCGCCAGGCGCCCTCGGAGGCACACCGATGCGACAGTTCACCGCCATCGTCAACCCAACCGCGGGCGCTTCCACCTCGGTCGCGGCGCTGCTCCAGGTGGGGCGGCTGCTGAGGGAGGCGGGCGCCGAGCTGGAGACCGAGTACAGCCGCAGTCTGGCCCACGCCCAGGAACTGGCGCGTGAGGCCGGCGGGCGCGGGCGGGTGGTGCTCGCCGTCGGCGGGGACGGCATCGTCGGCGGCATCGGAGGCGCCCTCAGCGGCTCCGACGCGCTCTTCGGCATCGTGCCCGCCGGCCGGGGCAACGACTTCGCCCGTGCGCTCGGCCTGCCCACGGACCCGGCCGCGCTGGCGAAGACCCTGCTCCACGGCGAGCCCAGCCGCGTCGACACCATCGAGGTGGAGTCGGCCCACGGCCGCACGGTCGCCCTCGGCAGCGTCTACGCCGGAGTGGACGCGCTGGCCAACCGGCACGCGAACGAGGCGAGGGTGCTGAAGGGGGCCGCCTCCTACTACATGGGCGGCCTGCGCGCGGTGACCACCTGGCGCCCGGCCGCCTACAAGGTCACCGTCGACGGTGAGGAACTCGACCACCGCGGCTACACGGTGGTCGCGGCGAACTCCGCCTACTACGGATCAGGACGCATCATCGCCCCCGACGCCCGGCTCGACGACGGGCTGCTCCAGCTGGTGATGATCAGCGAGGCTCCGCGCCGCCTCTTCTTCACGCTCATGAACGAGCTCAAGACTGGCGCGCACGTGAACCGGCCCGAGGTGCGGATCGCCCAGGGCCGCCAGATCCGTATCGAGGCGGACCGGGAGGTGCCCTTCGGCACCGACGGGGAGGTCGACGCCGTCCTCCCCGTCACCGCCAGGGTCCTGCCCGCAGCGCTCGCCGTGCTCCGCTGAGCACGGCGTCAGCCCCACCCGCCCGACGGGGGACGGGCGGGCGGGGCGCCCCGGTCCCCGGTGGCGCTCACGCCGAGGAGGCGCTCCGCCGCTCCCCGGGGACGGGAGTCCCGATCTCCTTCAGATACGCCAGCGCCTGACTCAGCGGTGCCGGTCCGGTGTCCGGGTTGCCGGCGGCGCGGCGGGCGCGGCGCGTGCGCAGGATGGCGCGGACCGCCGACAGCGCGGCGCAGGCGATCACCGCGGCCTTCAGGTCGCCGTCCGGGGTCTCCGGGGGCATGCGCCGCGCCACGAGCGCCGTCAGACGGTCCTCGAAGTCGGTGAACGACTGCACGAGGAGGGCGGCGACCAGGTTCTCCATGCCCTCGAAGGGATGGGAGAGCGCCGTGAGGGTCGAGGCGGCGAAGGGCTTGGCGGCGGTGAGCAGCGCGTTGCACACCGCGTCCAGCGGGGCTTCGTCGGCGGGGCGCTCCGCCAGCGCCCGCTCCACGTAGTCGAACAGTTCGAGGCTGTCGGGGAGCAGGAGCGCCTCCTTGCTCTCGAAGTACCGGAAGAACGTCCGGACCGAGACGTTCGCGTAGGCGGCGATGTCGGCGACCGTGGTGCCGTGGAAGCCGCGCTCCCTGAACAGGCGCGCCCCTCCCTCGCGCAGCAGGCGCCGGGTCTCTTCCTTCTTCCGTTCGCGCAGTCCTGGCTCGGCGGTCTCACTCGGCATACGGGAAAGCCTCCGCCATCGCCGGGCCGAGTGTCAATTGACATGGGTGCCATCTCGGCCGCCTGGCGGACACGCGCGTGCTGGTGGCGAACCCCGCGGTCTCCCGCACGGCCCTCCCTCACCAAGATCGGAAGTGTCCGACATGCCAATTGGCAGTCGTGCCAGATTGCCCTACAGTTCCTGTCAGTCGTGACACTTTTCTCTGGAGGTCGTGGTGGCGCCCCGTCCCCGGCAGCAGTCCCCCGTATTGCCCGAACCCGAGGTCGAGGCCGAGGCCGCCGAGCGGCGGCCGCCCTCGCCCGACCCGCAGGCGCGAGGCGCCCTGGCCCGCCTCGGCGCGTTCTGCGCCCGCCGCCCCGCCCTGGTCATCGGCGCCTGGCTGCTCCTGCTGGCGGCCGCCCTCGTCGGCAGGCACGTCGCCGCACCGGTCTTCAGTGACGAGATCACCCTCTCGGGCACCCCGTCGAAGACCGGGGCCGACCTGCTCGCGGCATCGGAGCCCCGCGCCGGGGAGCCCAACGGCAAGGTGGTCCTCCACGCCGGTTCCGGGGCCGTGGCCGCCCACGGCCCGGCCGTCGACCGGACGCTGGCGAAGCTGCGCGAGCTGCCGCACGTCACGGCGGTCTCCGCCATGGTGACGAGCTCCGAGGGGCGGACGGCCTACACGACCGTCACCTTCGACGTGCCCACCAAGAGCCTGGGGCACGACTACACCGACCGACTCGACACCGCCACCGGCCCCGCCCGGGCCGACGGCCTCCAGGTGGCCTACGGCGGCGACCTGAGCGAGGTCGTGCGCGCCCCCGCGAACGACCGGCTCAGCGAACTGGTCGGCCTGGGCACCGCGCTCCTGATCCTGCTCGTCGGCTTCGGCAGTGTGCTCGCCGCCCTGCTGCCCCTGTTCACCGCGCTGATCAGCGTGGGGACCGGGATCGGAGTGGTCGGCGTCGTCGCGGCGACCGTGGGCTTCGCCACTGCCGCCCCCACCCTCGCCAGCATGATCGGCCTGGGCGTGGGCATCGACTACGCGCTCTTCCTCACCACCCGCTTCCGGCAGGACCTGATGGAGGGCCGCGACCCGGTCGACGCCGCCGCCCGGACGGCCCACACCAGCGGACGGGCCGTCCTGGTGGCCGCCCTGACCGTCGCGGTCGCCATGCTCAGCCTGTACGCGTGCGGGCTGACCTTCATCGGCAAGCTCGGCCTCGCCGGCACCATCGCCGTGGTGATCACCGGAGCCGCCGCGCTCACCCTCGTGCCCGCGGCCCTCGGGCTGGTCGGCCGCCGTATCGACCGCTGGGGGGTGCGCCGCCCCGTCGCCGAGAGCACGGGCGAGAACGACGCCTGGTACCGGTACGCGAAGGTCGTCTCCCGCCGCCCCTGGCTGTTCCTCGGCATCGGCACCGTCGTCCTCGCGGTCTGCGCGCTGCCGCTGCTGTCGATGCGGCTCGGCCATGTCGACTCCGGCGCGGACAAGCCGGGCACCTCCGCCCGCCTGGCCTACGACTGGATCGCGGACGGCGACGGCCCCGGCTTCGGACCGGGTGCCAACGGACCCGTCGTCGCCGTCGTGGACCTGCGCCACGCCCACGCGTCGCCCTCGCGGATCTCCACCGACATCGCCCAGGCGCTGCACGACACCCACGGGGTCGCCCGGTTCGGTCCCGTCACGCCGAGCGCCGACGGAAAGGTCCTGGTCACCACCATCACCCCCACCACCGGCCCGCAGGACGCCGCGACCGGCACCCTGCTCGCCGACCTCAAGGACACCGCTCTGCCGGACGCCCTCAAGGACACCGGCGCCCAGGCCTATCTCACCGGGACCACCGCGGGCCAGGCCGACTTCCACGATGTGGTCAGCCGGCGCCTGCCCGTGGTCATCGGCGTGGTCCTGGTCCTGGCGTTCCTGCTGCTGACGGCCGTCTTCCGCAGTGTCGTCATCCCGCTCAAGGCCGTGGTGCTCAACCTGTTCACGACCGCCGCCTCGTACGGCATCCTCGTCGCCGTGTTCCAGTGGGGCTGGGGCGACCGGCTGCTCGACCTGTCCGAACCGGTGCCGATCGAGTCCTACGTGCCGATGATGCTGTTCGCCATCGTCTTCGGCCTGTCCATGGACTACGAGATCTTCCTGCTGTCCCGCATCGCCGAGGCCTGGCGCCGCACCGGAGACAACCGGCGCTCCGTCAGCGAGGGCCTGTCCGCGACGGCACGCGTCATCTCCAGCGCCGCGTTCATCATGACGGCCGTGTTCCTGGCGTTCACCGTCTCACCCACGGTGGTCGTGAAGATGCTCGCCCTCGGTCTCGCGATCAGCGTGGTCCTCGACGCCACCCTCGTGCGCCTCGTCCTGGTCCCGTCGGCCATGTTCCTGCTGGGCAGGGCGAACTGGTGGATGCCCCGCCGGCTCGACAGGATCCTGCCGCGCATGCACGCCTGAGGGCGACGGGCCGGACCCGTCACCTTGCCGGACGATCCCCCGGGCCCGCTCAGCCGCTGAGCCGGACGGTGGCGGTCACGCGCTTGCCGCTCGGCGTGGCCGTGGTCCGCAGGTCCTCGCTCAGCGCGGTGACCAGGTGCAGCCCGTGCCCGCCGATCCGCCCCGGGTCCGGAGCCCGCGAGCGGGGCGGCCGCGGGGAGCTGTCCCAGACGGTGATCAGCAGGGACTCGGGGGTCAGCTCCAGCCGCAGCCCACTGGGGCCCGGGGCGTGCACCAGCGCGTTGGTGACCAGTTCGCTGACGACGAGCTGGGCGTTCTGGGTCGGGCGCCGGTCCGGTGTGTGGCCCGCCTGCGCCAGGACTGCCGTCACGGCGCCCCTGGCGTCCGAGGCGCGCACGGCGCCGGTGCCCCAGTCGGCGCTGTAACGCAGGGAGCCGAGCAGCTGCGTCCGTCGCCCGGCTCCCGGATTCCTCAGCGGTATGGCCATGGTCTGTACCCTTTGCGTGGTCGTGGTTCCTCGGTGTTTCCGTGATGATCCGGGGTTGTGCTGCTTTGCATTCGCTTACCCGTCGTCGCGGTGGTCATGTCGGCCCGCCGCCGAGGGTGACGTACGCCAATCGCCGTACACGACGACGCCCGATCCGGTACGCGGTGTGTGCGCCCGGCGACCGCGGGTACCGGCAGCTCACGGTGACGGACTCACGGCGGGCGAACTGGGAGGCACGACATGTCCATGGTGGCGGCGAGGCAGGCTGACACGCAGACGGCACGGCTTCCGGAGGTCGACACCCCTTCACAGGTCGCGCCGCGCGACGCGCGTCGGCTGAGCCGGCTCTTCTTCGACCAGCTGGCCGTGCTGGAGGAGGGGACGGCGGAGTACAGCTACGCGCGCAACACGCTGATCGAGATGAACATGTCCCTGGTGCGCTTCGCGGCGTCCCGGTTCCGTAGCCGGGGGCCGGAGGAGATGGAGGACATCGTCCAGGTCGGGATGATCGGGCTGATCAAGGCGATCGACCGGTTCGAGCTGTCGCGCGAGGTGGAGTTCACGTCCTTCGCGATCCCGTACATCGTGGGCGAGATCAAGCGGTTCTTCCGTGACACCTCCTGGGCCGTGCACGTGCCGCGGCGTCTGCAGGAGGCTCGCGTGCAGCTGGCCCGCGCCACCGAGGAACTGCGCAGCCGGCTCGGCCGCACCCCCACGGTGCGGGAGCTGTCGCAGCTGATGTGCCTGGCCGAGGAGGAGGTCGTCGAGGCGAGGCTGGCCTCCAACGGCTACAACTCCGCCTCGCTGGACGCCACGATCGGCGCGAGCCCCGACGGCGAGAGCGTCCTGGCGGACTTCATCGGAGCCGAGGACGGTGCGCTGGAGCTCGTGGAGGACTTCCACGCACTCGCCCCGATGATCGCCGAGCTGGACGAACGGGACCGGTGCATTCTTCACATGCGGTTCGTGGAGGAGCGCACCCAGGCCGAGATCGGCGAGTTCCTGGGCGTCTCGCAGATGCACGTCTCGCGGCTGCTGTCACGTCTGCTCGGCCGGCTGCGCGAGGGCCTGCTCAGCACGAGCTGAGCCGCCGGCGGGCGGCGGCGCGTACAGCGACCGCAGCACCCTGCGCACCCGGTGGACGATGAAGGCCGCCATGGGCAGTTCGACGAACACGGCGAGCGCGGCCGCCCCCCACACGTCCGGGGTGCCGAACTCCAGCGACACGTCGAACCAGGCGTCGCACACCAGCAGTACGGCGCTGGCCAGCGCCGGGATCACCACGGCGCGGTGGCGCCGCCTGCCGAGGGCGGCGGTCGCGGCCAGCGCCACGAGCAGCATGACGTCGAACCCGACCCAGGTCGTGCGCCACGCGTGCACCTGGTGGTCGGAGGGCAACTTCAGGCCCAGGAGCACCGTCCAGGGGACGAGTCCCAGCGCGGACACCGCGAACAGCTCGACCGCGTGCCGGCGGCGCCGCTCGTCGCGGTCCTCGGTCGCCCTTCGGCCGGTGTCCATAGCGCCTCCCGAGCGTCCGCCGACACCGGCGTCAACCGGGCACAAGCCCTTCGGTATTTCCTGTCCCGCACCCTGAACAGGCATTTCGGACGTGAGACGCAGCACAGGGCGGCCGTTGACCCCGCGTCGAGGAAGTGGTTGAGTGGCTGAGCCACTCAACCACCTGATGCGGGGGGCGGGAATGGAAGAACTGCCGCGCGAGACGATCGTCGATGTCCTGGAGCAGCGACTGCGCGAGGACATCCTCGCCGGACGCCACCCGGCCGGGAGCTATCTGCCGCCCGAACGCGAACTGGCCGACGGCTTCGGCGTCACCCGCACCACGCTCAAGCACGCCTTCGGCAGACTCGTGAACGCCGGACTGCTGGAGACACGGCACGGGGTGGGCACCCGCGTACGCGACTTCCTCCGCCTGGGCGGAGCGGACCTGCTGCCGATGCTCGTGCGGCACAGCCCCGACTGGATCGGCGAGATCTTCGAGGTGCGCCGCAGCGTCGGCGCGCTCATCGCGGAACGCGCCGCCGGGCGCGCCACCCCGGAGCAGGTCGCCGAACTGCGGCTGCTGCTCGCGGCCGTCGGACGGGCCGAGGGAGGCGACCGGGTCCAGCTCGCGGACGCCGAGGTGCACCGGGCGCTGGCCCGCGCCACCGGGAACAGGGTGTATGTCCTGCTGACGAACACCCTGTTCAACGCGTATCTGCCCGTGCGTTCGGCGCTGGTCGGGCCCTTCGAGGACTCCGGGGTCGCGCACGACCGGCTGGCCCCGGTCGTGGACGCCGTGGCGGCCCGCGACGAGCGGGCGGCGCGCGTCGCCGCCGGCGACTACCTCTCGACGACGGAGCGCATCATGCTCGAAGGGCTCGCACGGCGGCGCCAGGACGGTGCCCGGTGACGGCGCGCGGCACCACGTTCGAGGAGACGATGCTCGGAGGCGTGCGCCTGTCGGACGAGGAGCAGGACCGTCCACTGCGGCTCGACCTCCGGGTCAGGACCGCAGGGGTCCTGCTGCCGCACCGCACGACACGGGCCCGGGTGACCGGGCGGGTGCGCATAGCCGGGCGGGCCGACGACGCGGGCGCCGAGGGCGACATGGAGATCTCGCCGCTCGCCCGCCACCGGATCCGCTACCGCCTCACCTTCACCATGGAGGGCCGCGAACTCACCCTGGACGGCTGGAAGTCCGTCTCGCCCAGGCACCCGCTCACCTCGATGACCGTACTGCCGTACACCCTGTACGAGGACGGCGGACGCGTCGGCGAGGGCACCCTCCGCTTCCCGCTCGCAACCGGCCTGGTGCCCTTCCTGACGAGCTTCCGCTTCCCCCGGGCGGCGGCCGGCGCCCCTGCCCGCGACGCCGCCTCCGGGCACCTCGCGCCCCGCTGGGACGGGAAGCCGGGCCGCACCGAGGTCTGGTACACGACACTCACCGACACCTCGACCGGAACCGGGATCTGGCTGCACCACGAACTGGTCGCCCCCACCGACGGCACCGGCGCCCACGCGCACGGCTGGGCCGCCGTCTTCCCGCGCGACGCGGCCCCCGAGCACCACCGCTTCGGGCCCGTCCCCTGGCAGGGCCACCCGCACGGCTTCACCACCGAGGCCGTGTGCGCCCTGCCGGGCCGACTCACCGGCCGTGCCGGGACCTTCGCCTGGGACCTCACCGAAGACCCCGACGGCCCCCCGCTGCACACCTTCCCCCGCTGGTCCTGGCGGCGCCCCTGGCTGCCCGCCTCCCAGATGCTGCCCGCCGCCCGCGCCCGCTACAGCGGAACCGTCCGGTACGGCACCACCACCCTGCGCCTGGACGACGCCCCGGGCGCGAGCGCCCGCATCTACGGACACGGGAACGCCCGCCGCTGGGCCTGGCTCCACGCCGACCTGGGCGGGGGAGACGTCCTGGAGATCGTCGCCGCCGTGTCCACGCGCCGCGGACTGGACCGGCTGCCCCCGCTGGTGTTCCTGCGGCTGCGCCACGGCGGCCGCACCTGGCCCCGCCGGGCCGAGCGGTCGGCCGTGGGCTGGGCGGGAGCGGGCCGCTTCCGGGCGGACCTCGGCCTGCCCGAGTGGCACGTCACGGGCACGGTGGGAGCGCGGCGCGTCCACGTCACCGTCACCCAGCCGCCCGAGCGCACGCTGGCCCTCGACTACACCGACCCCGACGGCTCGCGAGCCGTGTGCCGCAACAGCGAGACGGCGGACGCGGTGGTACGGCTCGAACGCTGGTGGGGCCGTTGGCGGCCCGAGAGGACCTGGCGGCTGTCGGGCACCGCGCACGCGGAGGTCGGTGAGCGATGAGCCGCCCGGCCCCCACCTACCTGAGCGGACTCACCGCCGCCCTGCTCGCCGACGACGGCACCGCCGACTGGACCCGGGCCGTGCCCCGCCGGCTTCAGACGCTGCTCGACGCCATGCCCGCCCCGGCGCGCACCGCGGTGCGCGCGGCGGCCGGAGCGATCGACGCCTACGCCCTGGCCCGGACCGGCAGACGCCTGGCGGCCCTCCACCCGTCCGAACGGGAGGACGTCATGGCCTCGTTGAGCGCCCGCCGCGCCCTGCTTCCCCTGCTGGACGCGGTCAAGGTGCCGCTGCTGCTGGCGGCCGGCACCGAACGGACCCTGCGCCTGGCCCCCGCCCGGGCGGTACCCGCCCCCGACGACCCCCCGCTGGTCTGCACACCCTCCCGGGAGTGGCCCACACGGTCCACCGCCGACGCCGTGGTCGTCGGATCGGGCGCGGGCGGCGCCATGGCCGCGCGGACCCTGGCCCGCGCGGGCCTGCGTGTCGTCGTACTCGAGGAAGGGGAGCACCACACCACGCGCTCGTTCGCGCGACGCACGCCCCTGGACCGCTTCACCGACCTCTACCGCGACGCCGGCGCGACCCTCGCCGTCGGCAACCCGCCCCTGGTGCTGCCGGTGGGACGCGCCGTCGGCGGCACCACCGTCGTCAACTCCGGCACCTGCTACCGCACACCGGAGCACGTCCTCACCCGCTGGCGCGACCACCACGGGTTCACGGCGGCCGAGGACCTCGGGAGCGAGCTGGACGAGGCCGAACGCACGGTGCGGGTGGCCAGGCAGCCCCTGGACGTCCTCGGCGACAACGGTCGCCTGGCCCTCGCCGGGGCCGGAAAACTCGGCTGGGACGCGGCCCCGCTGCGCCGCAACGCGCCCGGCTGCAGGGGCTCCTGCCAGTGCGTCGTCGGCTGCCCCACCGGCGCCAAGCAGAGCGTGCAACTGTCCGTGCTGCCCGACGCCTGCGCCGCGGGGGCACGCATCGTCACCGGCGCCCGGGTGCGGCGCGTCCTCACCGACCCGGACCGGCCGGGAGGCCCCCGGGCCGCCGGGGTCCGGGTCGGCCGGTCCGACGGCAGCGAACTGGAGATCCTCGCCCCGCTCGTCGTGGTCGCCGCCGGTGCCCTCCAGACCCCGCAGCTGCTGCGCCGCTCCGGCCTCGGTGGACACCCGCGGCTCGGGCGCAACCTCAGCGTGCACCCGGCGATCAGCGTCGCGGGCCGCTTCAGGGACCCCGTCCGAAGCTGGCAGGGCGTACTGCAGAGCGTCGGGGTCGAGCGGTTGCACGCCGACGGCATCCTGATCGAGGCCACCGCGGCACCGCCCGGCATGAGTTCGTTCGTCCTGCCGGGCGTCGGAAGGGAACTGCGCCGCGAACTGGAGGCGACGGATCACCTCGCCACGCTCGGCGCCATGATCGCCGACCGCCCCTCGGGCCGGGTCCTGGGCCGCGACCGCACCCTGCTGCGCTACGACCTGGCGCCACGTGACGCGGGCCGCCTGCTGCGTGCCGGGCGGGCCATGGGAAGGCTGCTGTTCGCCGCGGGCGCCGAGGAGGTGCTCACCGGAGTGCCGCACCTGCCGCGGGCCGGCTCCCCGGCCGAACTGGAGGCGCTGCTCGACGCGGTGACCGCGAGCCATCTGCACGTGTCCGCGTTCCACCCCACGGGCACGGTCGCCGCCGGTGGCGACCCGGAGCGGGCGCCGGCCGACCCCGAGGGCCGCCTCAGAGGGGTGAGCGGGGTCCTGATCGCCGACGGCTCCGTGCTGCCCAGCTGCCCGGAGGTGAACCCGCAACTGAGCATCATGGCGGCGGCGTCGGCCGTGACCAGGCGCGGACTGGAGGGCGCGCGCTGAAGCGGGGCGCGGCCCGCCCGATCACGGCTGGGCGGACGTGGAGTCCTGGGCCGGGGCCTTCTGCACCGTGCCCTTGCCCTGCTGGTCGGCCTCCTTGAGGGCCTTGAGGTAGTCGTCCGGCGAGAGCTGCGCGCACTGGGGCAGGCCGTTGTCCGCGCTGTTGTCCTTCTGCGCGACGATCGCGTCTCTGCACGCGGCTATCTGCTCCGCGCCGGCGGCTGCCGCGGACGCGCCGGAACCGGGCTTGGCGGGACCGTCGCCGCCCGAGCCGGCGAGCGAGCAGCCGGTCAGCGTGAGGACGGCGGCGGTGAACAGGCAGGCGGTGGCGGTGTGGCGCATGGTGCTCCTCGGACGACCAGGGTGGTGGGTGGCATCATGCATCCGAAAGGACACTTCGTGTGACGACGTGTCCGAGTTGTGACCCGCGACGCGTACGTCGGACTCGTACCGGGCGCTCACACCACCGTTGCGCGGCGTTCACACCGGGGCGGCCGCGCGCCCGGGGTCAGAGGTCGAGCACGACCTCGCCCCGGGGGCCGCAGCAGCAGACGAGGACCGTGCCGTCCCCGGGGCGTTCCAGGGGCTCGGTGGTGTACGTGACGTCGCCCGAGACCAGCGGTGTGGCACAGGTGTGGCAGACGCCCGTACGGCAGGACCAGCGGGTCGGGACGTCGCAGGCCTCCGCGAGGCCCAGCAGGGTGCCGTGGTCCGGCGACCAGGGGGTGCGGACCCCGCTGCGGGCGAAGGTGACCAGGGGGCCGGTGGCGGCGGGGCCGGCGGGCCGGTGCGGGCGCACCGCGGCGGTCGCGGTGACGCCGGGGTTGATCGCGGGCAGCGCGCCGAAGGCCTCGGTGCGGATCCGGTCGGGGCTGAGGCCGTGGTCCTTCAGCCGGCCGCCGAAAGCCTCCATGAAGCCGGTCGGGCCGCACAGGTAGGCGTCGGCGTCGGTGGGCACGCCCATCCGCGCCGGCGCGGCGGCGGTGGGGCGGCCCTGGTGGAAGCGGGGGTCCCGCGGTGGCCGGTCGGCCTCGCCCGGGGCCGTGTAGTGGATGTGCTCGTGCGCGACGGGCAGCCGCGCCAGCAACGCGTGGGCCTCCTGGGCGAAGACGTGGTGGGCCCGGTCGCGGGCGACGTGCACCCACCACACCGGGCGCGGGTCCCCGGTCGCGGCCAGGTGGTGGAGCATGGCGAGCACGGGCGTCGCACCGATGCCCGCCGATGCCAGGACGACCGGGTGCGTGCCCGGTTCCAGGACGAACCCACCGCGCGGACTGGCGGTCTCCACGAGGTCTCCGGGGCGCAGGCGGGTGTGGAGGTAGCCGCTGACCCTGCCCTCGGGCTCCCGCTTCACGCTGATGCGGTAGGCGTCCGTGCCGGGGCCCGAGGACAGGGAGTAGCTGCGTACCGTCGAGCCGGTGTCGCCGTCCGGGATCCGGAGGGACAGGTACTGGCCCGGCAGGGCCTCGGGCAGCGCCGAACCGTCGGTCGTGCCGAGGTGGAGCGAGGTGACCGCGTCGGTCTCCGGCACGATCCGGGTGACCCGCAGGGCTCTGAATCCCGGCCACCCCTGGCGCTCCGGGGGGCGGGCGGCCTCGGCCAGTTCGCGGAAGGACCGCTGCCAGCCCGGACTCAGGGCGGGAATGTCCCGTGCGCGTCGCAGCTTGTCCGGGTCCCGGTCCGGAAGGTAGAGCAGCGCGTCCGTGTCGGCGACGCTGAGCTCGTGCGGCCCCCGGGCGACCAGGGTGATCCCGTCGCCCGCCTGGACCCGGCCCTCGGTGAGCACGCGCAGGTAGAACCCGGGACGGTGGTGCGCGACGAGGAGGGCCGCCATCGAGGGTTCGCCGAGGCGCATACCGACGCGGTAGCAGGTGACACGCGGCTGGGTGACCTCGAACTCCGCCTCGCCGACGCGGTACCGGTCGCCGATGCACACCTCGTCGTCGGGCAGCCCCTCGACGGTGAAGTTCTCCCCGAACATCCCGAACGCCAGGTCGCCGCGGCCCAGTTGCTCGCGCCAGTACCGGTAGGACTCGGCCTGGTAGACGAGGACGGCACGCATCTCACCGCCGTGGCCGGCCAGATCGCCCTGGCCGTCGCCGTCGAGGTTCAGCCGCGCCACCCACGTGGAGCCCCGGACCGGCGTCTTCCACGCTCCGGTGCGGACCGTCCTGCCCTGCCAGGACACGTCCCTGGGCATCCCCACGTTGACGGACAGCAGTGTCGCCATCGCGGTTCTCCTGACGTGGACGGCGGGGTCGCCCCTCCTGGCGCCGGGCCTTGCGCACCGCGACCGAGTCTAGCCCCAGAAACCGGCAAACCGGACATGCGGTGGCCGGTGGGGCGGGACGCCGGTCAGCTCTCCAGCTCCGCCTTGTCCCCCATCACGACGACCGGGTGCTGCGCCGGGTCGAGCGTGTGGATCAGGCGCTCCATGGCCGACTTGGGCAGGCTGACGCACGCCGAGGTGCCGCTGCCGTGGTCCATGTGCAGCCAGATGTTGCCGCCCTTCGACTCCCCTTGCGGGCGCACGGAGCTGTTGGGCGGCGTGCCCTTGACCCGGTTGTAGTCGATGGCGATCACGTAGTCGAAGTCGTGCCAGTACGGCTTGGCCCAGGTGTGCGGGGCCTGGAACGAGGCCGACTTGGTGTAGGGCAGCTTGGTGGCCGGGGGGTCGAGCACCCCGCCGGCGTCGCTGAGGGTGAACACGCCCACCGGGCTGCGCTTGTCGTCCTCGCGGTGGTCGGTGGTCCAGCCCTTGCGCCCGTTGTGCGCCGCCCAGGACTGCTCGGCCCTCCAGGTGGAGCCGTGCTTGGTGTAGAGCGTGACGGTGGAGTCGGGGGAGTTTCGGCCCGCGCCGTAGACGGCCACCACCTGGCGGGAGCCGGACGGCACCTGCCGCCACAGCCGGTCGCCGATGCCCGGTATGCGCTTGAGGTCGGTCGTCCGCGGTGGCGCGTGGTCGCCCTGGTCGCGGGCCGCCGAGGCGCCGCTGTGCCCCGAAGTACCGCATGCCGCAAGGGGGATGGCCAACGCACCGCAGACGGCCACCGTGGCCGCGCGTATCGCACCGTTGTCTCGCATGCGCTCCATGGTCGCAGGCCGGGCCCCACCGGTCCGCACCGCCCCCGAGGCCGGACGCTACTTGTCGATCCGCAGCACCGACATCATTCCCGAGTCCTCGTGGTTCATGATGTGGCAGTGCAGGACCGTGGTGCCGGTGTAGTCCAGGAAGCGGATCCGGATGACCATGGTGCCGCGCGGGGGGACGTCCACGGTGTCCTGGAGGCCGTGGTTGGTCTGGCGCTCGCCGTTGATCCTCATCACCTGGAAGTTGTTCGTGTGCACGTGGAACGAGTGGATCTCGTCGCTGTCGTTCCTGATCGTCCACTCCTCCACGGTGCCCAGCCGCGACCGGAAGTCGACGCGGTGGTGGTCGAACTGCCTGCCGTTGATGAAGAACGCGGTGCCCGCCCTGTTCTCGGTGAAGGTGATCGTCTTGCGCCCCGCGACGGGCTCCGTCCCGAGGTCGGTCACCGGGGCGAACCGCGTCGGCAGGGCGGCGGCCCGGACCGGGGTGCCCCCGGACTCGACCGTCGCGAGGGTCGCCCTGGGGAACTGGTTCCCGGCCTTGCTCCCGGCCCTGCCGGAACTGAAGGGGAGGGTCACCAGTTCCGAGGTGCCCGCCCTGGGGCCCTGGACGAGGACGTCGTAGCGCGCCCCGGCCGGAACGACCAGGGAGTCGGCCGCGTACACCTTGTTCACCGGGAAGCCGTCCTGGGCGACGACGTGCAGTCTCGTGCCCGGCAGCGCCACCTTGTAGAAGATGTTCGCGCCGATGTTGGCGATCCGCCAGAGCTGGGTCTCGCCGGGCCGGATGTGGATGCGCGGGTTCAGCTGCCCGTCGACGGTACGGGTCGTGGGCGCGCTCATCTTCAGGCCCAGGGTCTTGATCTGGTCGCCGAGGAGCTGGAAGTCCTTGAGGGCGACGACGTGTTCGGTGACGCCGCGCAGCGACGCGGGAAGGAACCTGTCGAGGCCGTCCACCACGATGAGGCCCGACATCCCGCCCGCCGTCTGGGCGGTCGACAGCCCGTGCGGGTGCGGGTGGTACCAGTAGGTGCCCGGGGCCAGGTCCTTGGGGAACGTGTACGAGTAGGTGAACGTTTTTCCCGGCTGGACGTCGAGAAAGACGTTGTCCGCGGCGCCGCCGGGAGAGACGTGCAGACCGTGCACGTGCAGGTTCGTCCGCTGCTCCAGCCTGTTGTCGAACTCGATCTCCATGCGGTCCCCGGGCCGCAGGCGCAGGGTGGGCGGCATGTACAGCCCGTTGTACGTCAGCGCCCACAGGACGCGGCCGGCGAGGAACACCTTCTTGCGCTCGACGACGATCCTCGTCCGCAGCAGCCCTCCCCGGCTCACGATCTCCGGGGGGTCGCGCAGGTCTTCCGTCGCCCTCGCGGTCAGGGCCGGTGACGGTGTCATGGCCCAGGGCGCGGTCGGCGACGGCCCCGCCCGGCCGGGCACGTCCGTCGGCGGGGTCGCCTTGCAGCCCGCGGCCAGGGCGAGCGCGAGAAGCGCGGGACCGAAGACGGACAGCGTCCGACGGGCGTGCGAGGACACACTGGACTCCCAGGCGACGGTGACGCAGGGCGGGGCTGCCGTGCGAGCCGCCATCATGCACCGCGAATCGTTCGAAAACGGACATGACCCGGAAGGGTGGCCCGCTCATCACCTTGATGAGCGACGCCGCCGCGCGCGACCGAAGGCCCTCGCCGCCGTCCGCCCGGTCGGTGTGACGATGTGTGGGGTACGTCTCGTCGCGCTGTCACAGTCGCAGGTCAGGGGATCGCAAGGGACGGGGCCGGGCGTCGGCGGACGCCCTCCGGATGGCTCGCGGACCCGTCCGCGACTAGCGTCGTACTAAAATTCCCCGCTTGGTTGGAGCTGGACGGAAGATCCCAGGCATCCCTGCGGGCCCACCAGCGCCCCGGAGTATTCCGGGAACGACACGTGAGGACCCGATGGCAGCCCTCCAGCAAGGCCCCGCGCTCGCGCTGTCCGACGAGGAGAAGCATGCCGAGCCCGGCGGTCGCGCACGCTTCCTCGCCGCCTCCGCCGCACCGCCCCGGACGCTCGTGGACGTCCTCGACGCCACGGTACGCGCCTTCCCCGACGAGCCGGCCCTGGACGACGGTCGCCGAAGCCTGACCTACCGCGCCCTGGCCGCCGAGGTCGAGAACCTCAGGCGCCGCCTCGCGGACGCCGGAGTCGGCCTCGGCGACCGGGTGGGGGTGCGGGTGCCGTCCGGCAGCAACGACCTCTATGTGGCGATCCTCGCCGTCCTCGCCGCGGGTGCCGCCTATGTCCCCGTGGACGCGGAGGACCCGGACGAGCGCGCCGACCTGGTGTTCGGCGAGGCCCGGGTGCGCGCGGTCGTCGGCGCCGGGCATCGGATCACCGTCCAGGGGGACCCCGGCGTTCCCGCGGCCCGCCCCGGGGCCGAGCACGACGCCTGGATCATCTTCACCTCCGGATCCACCGGGAAGCCCAAGGGCGTCGCCGTCACCCACCGCAGCGCCGCCGCCTTCGTGGACGCCGAGGCGGACCTGTTCCTCCAGGAGGAGCCCATCGGGCCCGGCGACCGGGTCATGGCCGGCCTGTCCGTCGCCTTCGACGCCTCCTGCGAGGAGATGTGGCTGGCCTGGCGGTACGGCGCCTGCCTGGTGCCGGTACCGCGCGCACAGGTGCGCAGCGGCGCCGACCTCGGCCCCTGGCTGGTGGAGCAGGAGATCACCGTCGTCTCGACCGTGCCCACCCTGGCCGCGCTCTGGGAGCCCGAGACGCTGAACGACGTACGCCTGCTGATCTTCGGTGGCGAGGCCTGCCCGCCCGAGCTGGTGCAGCGGCTGGTCACCGAGGGCCGCGAGGTCTGGAACACCTACGGGCCCACCGAGGCCACCGTGGTCGCCTGCGCCGCCCTGCTCACCGGCGAGGAGCCGATCAGGATCGGGCTGCCGCTGAACGGCTGGGAACTGGCCGTCGTGGACGACGCCGGGCATCCGGTGGCCATGGGCGACAGCGGACAGCTGGTGATCGGCGGGGTCGGGCTCGCCCGGTACCTCGACGCCGCGAAGGACGCCGAGAAGTACGCACCCCTGGAGCCCCTCGGCTGGGAGCGGGCCTACCGCAGCGGTGACCTGGTACGGGCCGCCCCCGAGGGCCTGGTCTTCCTCGGGCGCGCCGACGAGCAGATCAAACTCGGCGGCAGGCGCATCGAACTCGGCGAGGTGGACGCGGCACTCCAGGCCCTGCCCGGCGTGGCCGGCGCGGCGGCGGCCGTACGGACCGCGCGCGGCGGCAACCAGCTCCTCGTCGGATACGTCGTCACCCAGGACGGCTGGGACCACACCGCGGCCGTCGAGAAACTGCGCGCCGCGCTGCCCGCCGCCCTGGTGCCGCTGCTGGCCCCGGTGGCCGACCTGCCCACCCGCACCTCGGGCAAGGTCGACCGCAACGCCCTGCCCTGGCCGCTGGAGGGTGTCGAGAGCACCGCCGCCCAGCTGTACGGCGCCGAGGCATGGCTCGCCGAGCAGTGGACCGAGGTCCTCGGCATCCCGGTGGCCGACGCGGGCGACGACTTCTTCGCGATCGGCGGCGGCAGCCTGGCCGCCGCACAGCTCACCACCCGGCTGCGCACCCGCTATCCCAGCGTGGCCGTCCTCGACATCTACCAGCAGCCGACCCTGCGCAAGCTGGCCCGCCACCTGGAGGCGTCGGCCCACGACGACGAGGCGCGGCGCGACATCGCCCCGGTGCCGGCGCGCGCCCGGGCACTCCAGCTCCTGCTGCTGATCCCGCTCTTCACCGTGCTCGGACTGCGCTGGACGGTGGTGCTGGCCGCGCTCGGCAACGCCCTGCACTGGTTCGGCCCCTACCCGTGGGCGCCGGCGACGTCCTGGTGGGCGGTCGCGGCCGGGGCCCTGCTGTTCTTCAGCCCGCCCGGCCGGCTCGCCATCGCGGCGGGCGGAGCGCGGCTGCTGCTGCGCGGCCTCAAGCCCGGCCGCTACCCCCGTGGCGGCGGCGTCCACCTGCGGCTGTGGACGGCCGAACGCCTCGCCGAGGCAAGCGGCGCCACCACGCTGACGGGCTCCTGGCTGGAGCGGTACGCGCGAGCACTGGGCGCCAAGGTGGGTCCGGACGTGGACCTGCACTCCCTGCCGCCGGTCACCGGCATGCTCAAGCTGGGCCGCGGCGCGGCCGTCGAGACCGAGGTGGACCTCTCGGGCCACTGGCTGGACGGCGACCGGCTGGAGATCGGCCCGGTCAAGGTGGGCGCGCACGCCGTGGTCGGCACCCGCAGCATGCTCTTCCCGGGCGCGCGCGTGGGCAAGCGGGCCGAGGTGGCGCCCGGCTCCGCGGTCGCCGGGCAGGTCCCCACCGGGCAGCGCTGGGCCGGTGCGCCCGCGCACAAGCTCGGCAAGGCCAAGCGCAACTGGCCCAAGGAACGCCCGCGGCGGGGCACCTGGTGGCGGGCCATGTACGGCGCCACCGGTTTCGCGATGACCGTGCTCTCGGTGCCCGCGGCCCTGTCCGCGCTCCTGGTGGCGCACGCCTTCGTCGACCCGGCGGCCGGTCTCGGCGCCGCCCTCGCCGGCGCCGCCGCGGCGCTGGTCCCCGCCACCCTCGCCTACGGGCTGACGTACGCGCTGACCCTGCTGATCGCCGTACGGCTCACCAGCGTCGGACTGCGCGAGGGCACGCACCCCACGCACAGCAGGATCGGCTGGCAGGCCTGGACCGTGACCCAGCTGATGGACCGCTCCCGCGAGGTCCTGTTCCCGCTGTACGCGGGGCTGATCACGCCCGTGTGGCTGCGGCTGCTGGGTATGCGGGTCGGGCGGCGCGCCGAGGTGTCCACCGTCCTCGCGCTGCCGAGCCTGACCACGGTCGGTGACGGCGCGTTCCTCGCCGACGACACCCTGACCGCGCCCTACGAGCTGGGCGGCGGCTGGGTGCGTGTCGGGCGGGCCGAGATCGGGCGGCGGGCGTTCCTCGGCAACTCCGGGATGACCGCGCCGGGCCGCAGCGTGCCGGACGGCGGCCTGGTGGGTGTGCTGTCGGCGACGCCGAAGAAGGCGAAGAAGGGCACCTCGTACCTGGGGCTGCCGCCGGTGAAACTGCCGCGCCCGGTGGCCGCCGGGGACCAGAGCCGCACCTACGAGCCGCCGGCCGCGCTGCTGTGGGCGCGCGGGCTCGTGGAGCTGTGCCGGATCGTGCCCGTGTTCTGCTCGGCGGGGCTCGCCCTGCTGACGGCCGCGGCGCTCAGCGCGCTCGGCGTCTGGGCGTGGCCGCTCGCCGGCGTGGTGTTCCTCGGCGCCGGACTGCTGGCCGGTGCCGTGTCCGTCGTGATGAAGTGGCTCCTGGTGGGGCGGCACCGCACGGGGGAGCACCCCCTGTGGAGCTCGTTCGTGTGGCGCAACGAGCTGGCCGACACGTTCGTGGAGGTGCTGGCCGTGCCGTGGCTGGCCGGCGCCGTGCCCGGGACGTCGCTGATGAACCTGTGGCTGCGCGGCCTCGGCGCCCGGATCGGCCGGGGCGTGTGGGTGGACAGCTACTGGCTGCCCGAGGCGGACCTGGTCACACTGGAGGACGGGGCGACCGTCAACCGCGGCTGCGTCCTGCAGACACACCTCTTCCACGACCGGATCTTGAGGACGGATACTGTGGTCCTCCGTGAGGGCGCGACACTGGGCCCTGGCGGAATCGTCCTGCCCGGCAGCACGGTCGGGGCCCGCACCACCCTGGGGCCCGCCTCGCTCGTGATGGCGGCGGAGTCCGTGCCCGACGACACCCGCTGGTTGGGCAACCCGATCGAGGCATGGCGTCCCCGCACGTGAACGGCAGGCCTCGTCCCCGGGGCGTGCGCGGCCCCCAGGGGCAGGACACCGGCACGACGCACGAGCACGGCGCAGGGAGTAGACGCAAGCGTGAGCCCGCAGCACAAGACGGAGGCAGACCCGTACTTCCCCGGGAGCGGCGACCCCCGCTACCGGGTGCACCGCTATGAGCTCACGCTGGACTACCGACCGGGACCCAACCGGCTCGCCGGGACCGCCCGGATCAACGCGATAGCGGGACCGGCCCAGCTCACCGAGTTCCAGCTGAACCTCGCCGACTTCCGGATCGGCCGCATCCGGGTCGACGGCAGGGCACCGCACTACACGCACCGCGGCGGACGGCTGCGCGTCCGCCCGCCCAAGCCGGTCCGGGCCGGTGCCGCGTTCACCGTCGAGGTGCACTGGTCGGGCAACCCGAAGCCGGTCCCCAGCCCCTGGGGCGGCATCGGCTGGGAGGAACTGGAGGACGGGGCGCTGGTGGCGAGCCAGCCCATCGGCGCCCCCTCCTGGTACCCCTGCAACGACCGGCCGGCCGACAAGGCCTCCTACCAGCTCTCGGTCACCACCCCCTCCGCCTACTCGGTCGTCGTCGGCGGACGGCTGCTGACCCGCACCACCAAGGCGTCCACCACCACCTGGGTGTACGAGCAGCCCGTGCCCACCTCCAGCTACCTGGTGGGCCTGTCGATCGGCCGGTACCAGACGGTGCTGCTCGGCGACCCGGGTGAGGACGGCGTCCCGCAGCACGGGCACATCCCCGCGCACCTGCTTCCCCGCTTCTCCCGCGACTTCGCGCGCCAGCCCGCGATGATGGACCTCTTCCGGGAGCTGTTCGGCCCCTACCCCTTCGCCGAGTACGCGGTGGTGGTGACCGAGGAGGAGCTCGATGTCCCCGTGGAGGCCCAGGGGTTGTCCCTGTTCGGCGCCAACCACGTGGACGGCGCCCGGGGTTCGGAGCGGCTGGTCGCCCATGAGCTGGCACACCAGTGGTTCGGCAACAGCGTGACCATCGCCGACTGGCGGCACATCTGGCTCAACGAGGGCTTCGCGAAGTACGCGGAGTGGCTGTGGTCGGAGCGCTCGGGCGGCCCGAGCGCGGCCCGGCTGGCCCAGGTCGCGCACCGGCAGCTGACCCTGCTGCCGCAGGACCTGCGGCTGTCCGACCCGGGCCGCAAGCGCATGTTCGACGACCGCCTCTACGAGCGCGGCGGTCTCGTGCTGCACGCGCTGCGCTGCGGGCTCGGCGACGAGGCGTTCTTCCGGATGCTGCGTGCCTGGGCGGGCGTGCACCGGGGCGGGACCGTGACGACCGCGGCGCTCAGGGCGCACGTGGCACGGTATGCGACCACCTCCCTGGACGAGCTGTTCACGGCATGGGTGGAACAGGAGGCGCTGCCCCCGCTGCCGTCCCCCACGACCGCGATCCCGCTGCGCCCGCCCTACCCGCCGGGCCGGGCGAGTTCGGCGTAGGGGCGCGGCCCGCGCCCCCGCGGGCCGCGCGCGGGCGCCCGGCTCACCGCGGCCCGAGTTCGCGCGCCAGGTACGGCGCGGTCGCGCTCCCGTCGGCCCGGGCCACGTCGGCCGGCACGCCCGCCGCCACGATCCGCCCGCCCGCGTCGCCCCCGCCCGGGCCCAGGTCGATCACCCAGTCGGCGCCCGCGACCACGGACATGTCGTGCTCGACCACGACGACGGTGTGCCCCCCGTCCACGAGCGTGTGCAGCCGGTCGGTGAGCACCTCCACGTCGGCCGGGTGCAGACCGGTCGTGGGCTCGTCCAGCAGATACAGGGTGTGGCCGCGCCGGCCGCGCTGCAGCTCGTTCGCCAGCTTGATCCGCTGGGCCTCGCCGCCGGACAGCTCGGTCGCGGGCTGGCCCAGGCGCAGATAGCCCAGTCCGACGTCGAGCAGCGCGGACAGGCCGCGGGCCACGGCCGGGACGTCCGCGAAGAACTCCGCCGCCGTCTCGACCGTGAGGTCCAGGACCTGCGCGATGTTCCGCCCCCGGTAGCCCACCCGGAGGGTGTCGGGCTCGTAGCGGGCGCCGCCGCACGACGGGCACGGAGCGTAGGTGCTCGGCAGGAACAGCAGCTCCACGCTGACGAACCCCTCGCCCTGGCAGGTCTCGCAGCGCCCGCCGGCCACGTTGAAGGAGAACCGTCCCACACCGAAACCTCGCGCGCGGGCCTCGTCGGTGGCCGCGAACACCTTGCGCACGTCGTCGAACAGCCCTGTGTACGTGGCCAGGTTGGAGCGGGGCGTGCGGCCGATCGGCTTCTGGTCCACGGCCACCAGCCGGTCCACACCGGGCAGTTCCTCCGTGATCGCCTCGATCAGCGTCGACTTGCCCGAACCGGAGACACCGGTGACGGCCGTGAACGCGCCCAGCGGTATCCGGGCCGTCACCGCGCGCAGGTTGTGCCGGGTGACCGGCCCCACCGTCGACCAGCCGCGCGGCTCGCGGACCTCGCGCGCCGGGGCGGGGGAGCGGCCGAACAGGAAGCGCGCCGTCGCCGATCCCTCGACCCCGGCGAGCTGGGCCACGGGACCGCTGTGCAGCACCCGGCCGCCCTGGTCGCCCGCCGCCGGCCCGACGTCCACCAGCCAGTCGGCGGCGCGCACCACGTCGAGGTGGTGCTCCACCGCGAACACCGAGTTACCCGCCGCCTTCAGCCGCTCCAGCACCGTGAGCAGCGCCTGGGTGTCGGCCGGGTGCAGGCCGGCCGACGGCTCGTCGAGGACGTACACCACTCCGAACAGCCCCGAGCGCAACTGGGTGGCCAGGCGCAGCCGTTGCAGCTCACCCGCCGACAGGGCCGGGGCCGCCCGGTCCAGGCTCAGATAGCCGAGGCCCAGTTCCACGACGGGCGCGATCCGGGACCTGATGTCCTCGGTGAGGACCCGGGCGGTCTCCGTCGTGGCGTCGAGCACCCCGGCGAGCTCGGCCAGGGGCAGGGCGGCCAGCTCGGCGATGGTGCGGCCCCCGAACGTCACCGCCAGCGCCTCGGCGCGCAGCCGGCTCCCCTCGCACACCGGGCAGGGCGCGCTGGTCAGGAAGCGCTCCGCCCTCGCCCGCAGAGCGGTGCTCCTGGACTCCGAGAACGTCCTCATCACATGGCGCCGGGCGCTCGTGTACGTGCCCTGGTAGGGCCGTTGCACCCGGTTCGCCTCGCGCACCGGGTGCACGGTGACCACCGGCTGCTCGTCCGTGAACAGGATCCACTCCCGCTGCCCGGCGGGCAGTTCGCGCCACGGCCGGTCCACGTCGTACCCGAGCGCGTCCAGGATGTCGCGCAGGTTCTTGCCCTGCCAGGCGCCGGGCCAGGCGGCGATCGCGCCCTCGCGGACGGACAGCGACGGGTCGGGCACCAGCAGTTCCTCGCTCGTCCGGTGCACCCGGCCGAGCCCGTGGCACCGGGGGCAGGCCCCGGCCGCCGTGTTCGGCGAGAACGCGTCCGAGTCGAGGCGCTCGGCGCCCGGCGGGTAGTCGCCCGCACGGGAGAACAGCATCCGCAGCGAGTTGGACAGGGTCGTCACGGTGCCGACCGAGGACCGGGACGTCGGGGTCGCGCGGCGCTGCTGGAGCGACACGGCGGGTGGCAGCCCGGTGATCCCGCCGACCTTCGGCGCCCCCACCTGGTGGATCAGCCGTCGGGCGTACGGCGCCACCGACTCGAAGTAGCGGCGCTGCGCCTCCGCGTAGACGGTGCCGAACGCGAGGGACGACTTGCCCGAGCCGGACACCCCGGTGAACACCGCCAGCACGTCCCGGGGGATGTCGACGTCCACCCCCTTGAGGTTGTGCTCCCGGGCGCCGCGGACACGGACGTACGGGTCGTGCGCGCTCTCGCTGTGCATGGGAAGGACCACTCCGTACGGTCTACGCGGGGCGGGGGCAAACCCCGCGATTCTACGCGCGGGGGTGCGCGCCCGCGCGGCGGACCCGGACGAGGTGCGTGACCGCCCGCGATCGGGAAGGATCGGAGGTGGTGGTCCGCTCCGGATGTCCTGTGTCCGCCGGAGCACATCAGATGACGAACCACAGCACGGACCGGCCCGCGCCCCCCGGCGGCCCGGCCGTTCACCCTGCCCCCGCATCATGGCTGTCCGCCCGTGACGGGGGGCTGCTGCTCATCCGTCTGGCCTTCGGGCTGCTGATGGCCGGGCACGGGGCGCAGAAACTCTTCGGACTCTTCGGGGGAGCGGGCCTGACGGCCACCGCGAAGGGATTCGAGTCCCTCGGATACCGCCCGGGAAAGGCGTTCGCCACCGTCGGAGGCCTCGCCGAGCTGCTCGGCGGCCTGGGCCTCGCCCTCGGGCTGCTCACCCCGCTCGCCGCCGCCGCGATCATCGGGGTGATGATCAACGCCATGGTGGACGTCACCGCCGCGCACGGGCTGTGGGAGACGGACGGCGGCGTGGAGTACAACGTGTGCATCGCCGTCGTGGCCCTCGCCCTGGCCGCCACCGGTCCCGGCCGGGTGGCCGTCGACCGGATCTTCCCCTGGCGCGACGGCGGCTGGGCGGCGGCCGCTCTCGCCCTGGGACTCGGGGGAGCGGCCGCCGCGATCACGCTGGGTCTGTGACCCTCAGAACGCCGTGTGGGCGAACCAGCGCTCCAGCAGCGCGGTGTCACCCGAGACGTCGAAGGCGCTCTCCTCGTGGGAGCGCCGCCCGTACAGGAGCAGCAGCAGGTCCGCCGCCGTCGCCCGTACCGCGGCGGTCGCCTCCGTGCCGGGAACGTCCGCGCGCGGCAGGAGGCGGAAGCCGTCCGCGTCCAGCCGCACCCGCCACTCCTCGCCGGCCCCGGCGCCGGCGTCCAGGCAGCGGAAGGAGACGGTCTCGCCGCCACCCCTCAGCTCCTTCACCCGGGGAGCGAAGATCCCCGCGTGGGGAAGGTTGACCAGGAACTCGTCCACCCCGTCGGCGGCGAGCAGCGCCTCCACCTCCGCCGGGCGCCCCACGGCGTGCTCCGCGTCCATCCGGTGCACCAGCGTCTCGAAGAGCATCCGCCGGGCCCAGAACCGGGCGTGCTGGTCCTCGCCCCACGCCCACATCGCGGCCTCGGGGTCGGTGGACCGCAGCACGTCCGCCACGTCCGGGACGCCCGCCGCCAGCCAGTCGGCGTACTCCTCGGCCCGCTCGGGCAGCCCCAGATCGATGTCGCGGCTGGTCGGCACCTGGCGCACCCGCCGGGTCAGGAGAGCCGAGAACCAGCGCTGCACCCCGCCCACGTGCTGGGTCAGCACGGCCAGTGTCCATCCGGGGCAGGCGGGCACGGGGGAGGCGGGGTCCGCGCCCTTGACCAGCTCGACCAGGCGCAGCGTCTCCTGTTCGATCGCCTGCCGGTAGCTGTCGTACGGCAGGGGGTGCCCCGCGCCGCTCGTCGTCTCCATGTGCCGCGCCTTTCCGCATCACCGATGTCGTCCTGACCAGTGTGAACGCGGCGGGCTTCCCCGTGTCGGCGGGGGTGCCGGAGTGTCAGTAGGGGTGCCGGTCCGGCTTTCCCGACCAGGCCGCGTACGCCTTCGCGCCCAGCTCCGGGTGGAGCTGCTCGACATGGATCCGGCGCTCGCTCAGCGGACGGGTGAAGTCCTCGTACTGGAAGGCGTCGTCGAAGCCGATCTCGGCGGTGGCCTGGAGATCGCAGCAGTAGTAGACGGCGTCGATGCGCGACCAGTAGATGGCGCTCATGCACATCGGGCAGGGCGCGCCGCTGATGTAGATGGAGCAGCCCTGGAGCATCCTGGCCCGCTCGGGGACCGGGTCCGGTGACCCCTCGGGGCGCGGCACATAGGCGAGGGTGCTCTCGTTGACGTGCTCCTTGGCGATGGAGGGCGCCTCCGGGTTGAGGAGCTGCACCGCCTTGCGGATCACCTCCACCTCGGCGTGCGCGGTGGGGTCACCGGTCAGCAGCACCCGGTTCTGGCCGCGGGCGAGGATCTCGCCGCCCTGGGTGAGGACGGCGCCGAACGGGCCTCCCCATCCCTGCTCCACCGACTCCGTGGCCAGGCGTACCGCCTCTTCCAGGAACTCCCTGTGCCCCATGTCGCTCTCCGATCCACGCCACCGGCCTTGTCGGACGCGGTCCGTCACGGCTCAACACTCCTTTATCCCGATTTGTCGCACAAGTCCACGCATGATTACGCTACTCCGCATGAGCGCCAGCGCAAACCGCGACCAGGGCGACGCCGGGGCCACCGTCGTGACCTCGCAGAAGGTCGTGGCCGGGCTGGAGGAGGGCTACAAGCGCTGGCAGGAACAGGTGAATCGGGCCGTACGGGACTTCGACGGCTTCGAGGGGACCGAGTCGTACCCGCCCGACTCCCGCGGGGACAACCTGTGGGTCGTCGTGTTCCGTTTCTCGGACGTGGAGCGGTTGCGCGCCTGGCTCACCTCGGGTGAACGGCGGGAACTCCTCGACGAGGGCCGCCACTTCTTCGAGGAGGAGCCCTCCCAGGAGGTGCTCAGCGGTGGCCGGCCCGCCCAGGAGGCGGTGACCGCGGTGGTGTCCCACGAGGTGAGGACAGGGCGGGAACGCGATTTCGAGTGCTGGCAGGAGAAGGTGCTGAGGGCACAGGAGAGGAGCCCCGGGTTCATGGGCTCCGAACTCTTCGCACCGGTGGACGGCATCCAGGACCGATGGGTGGTCGTCTTCCGGTTCGACACGCGTGAACACCTCGACCAGTGGCTGGCGTCCGACGCGCGCGGGAAGCTGCTCGACGAGGGGCGTGAGTACGTCGCCCGCTACGACGTGCGGCGGATCTCCTCCGCCTTCAGCGGGTGGTTCCGGTTCGGCGACGCGGAGCAGGCGGGCGTGCCGCCCAACTGGAAGCAGGCCATGTCGGTCCTGCTCGCGCTCTATCCCACGGTCATGGTCCTGAACCTGACCGTCGGCCGGCTCCTCACCGACGCGGGCGTCCCGGGGGTGCTCGGCCTGTTCGTCAGCAACGTGCTGAGCGTCAGCATCCTGACCTGGATCCTGATGCCCAAGGTCGTCAACCGGGCGTTCGCGTTCTGGCTGGCACCGGACCGGCCGCGTTCGCGTCGCCGGGACGTGATCGGCGCGCTGGTGGTGGCCGGTTGCTACGCGGCGCTCATCACGGTGTTCGCGCTCACCACCTGACCGCGCATCAGACCTCTTCGACCCGAGGAGCACCGCCCATGGTCCGGCAGACGCGAGGGCACGGCCCCGGTGCGGGGATGGTCGAACGGGGCGAGGCCTCCTACGAGGAGATCCGCCGGGCCATGGTGTGGAACCGGCTCGTGCCGGCGCGCCACCCGGATGTCATCATCCACCCGGAGTCGGCCGAGGGCGTGGTCTCGGCGGTGCGGCTGGCCCGGTCGCGGGGGGCGAGGATCGCCCTGCGGTCGGGCGGGCACAGCTGGTGCGCGTCCCCGCTGCGCGACGCGGGCATGCTCATCGACCTGTCGGGGCTGCGTACCTGCGTCGTCGATCCCGCCTCCTCGACGGCCACCGTGGGGCCCGGCGTCACCGGCCGGGAACTGGCCGGGGAACTCGCGCGCCACGGCCTGGCCTTCCCGGCCGGCCACTGCGGCTCCGTCGCCCTCGGCGGCTATCTGCTGAGCGGGGGCCTCGGCTGGAACTCCGGTGTCCGCGGGCCCGCGTGCGCCGACGTGGAGGCGGTCGACGTGGTCACCGCCGACGCGGAGCTCCTGACGTGCGGGGCGGCAGAGCACCCCGACCTGTTCTGGGCCGCGCGGGGCGCGGGCCCGGGGTTCTTCGCCGCCGTCACCGCCTTCCGGCTGCGACTGCACCCGCATCCCGGCGCGATCACCGGTATCACCTGGAGCTTTCCCATCGCCGAGGTCGCCGAGGTCGCACGATGGGCCCTCACGGCGGCCGATGGGCTGTCACCGCGGGTCGAACTGAGCTTCGTCCTGGGCGCCGCGGACCCGGGCGCGACGCCGCGCCGCCCCGTCGTGACCGTCGGCGCGACGGCCTTCGCCGGGTCACGGCGCGAGGCCGGGGACCTGCTCGAACCGCTCGCCTCCTGCCCCTTCGGCGATCGCGCCGTGCTGCGGCGCCGGCAGGAACCGATGACGTTCGAGGCGCTCTACGACGCCTCGGCCGCCGCATGGCCCCCGGAGCACCGCTACGCCGCGGACACCCTGTGGTCCGACGCCGATCACCTCACCCTCCTGGCGCGTCTCGCCGAAGCGGTCGAGACGGCCCCGTCCGGCAGATCCCTGGTGCTCGTGCCGGTCTCGCCCGCCGCCGACACCGGCCAGGACATGGCCTTCGCCGTGCTCGGCCGAAGCTACGCCGTCTCGTACGCCGTCTGGGACGACCCGCGCGAGGACGCCGCCAACACCGCCTGGCTGCACCGGACGATGAGCGCGGTGGAACCCCTCATCACCGGGCACTACGTCGCCGAGACCGACCTCACCGCCGCACCGTCGCGGGCCCGGCGGTGCTTCAGGCCCGAGGCGTGGCGGCGCCTGGAGGAACTCGCGGCCCGCCACGACCCCGGGAACGTCTTCCACTCCTACCTCTCGCCCGACGAGGCCCGCCCCGCCACCCCCGGCTGAGGTGCCTCGGGCGCGCCCGGGAGGTCGTCCAGGAAGTCGCTCGTGGGGACGAAGAACAGCGAACCGGTGACCGGCACCGAGAAGTCCAGGATCCGGTCGTGCGAGGCGGGCGGCGCCCCCAGGAACATGCGCTCCAGCATGCTCTCCGTCACCGCCGGGGTGCGGGCGTACCCGATGAAGTACGTGCCGAACTCGCCCTCGCCGACCGTGCCGAACGGCATGTTGTCGCGCAGGATCCGGTGCTCCGTGCCGTCGGGGTCCACGATCGAGGTCAGGGCGACATGGGAGTCGGCGGGCTTGAGGTCGTCGTCCATCTCGATGTCCGACAGCTTGCTGCGCCCGATCGCGTCCTCCTGCGCCCGGACGGGAAGGGCGTTCCAGGCCCGGAGGTCGTGCAGGTACTTCTGCACGATCACATAGCTGCCGCCGGTGAAGGGCGGGTCCTCGTCGCCGATCAGCACCGCCGCCTCGGCCACCGGACCCACCGGGTTCTCCGTGCCGTCCACGAAACCGAGCAGGTCCCTCATCTCGAAGTACTTGAACCCGTGGACCTCGTCCCGCACCGTCACGGCGTCGCGCAGCCGGTCCATGATCTCGGCGGCCAGCGCGAAGCACAGGTCCAGCCGGGCGGCCCGGATGTGGAACAGGAGGTCACCCGGTGTCGAGACCGCGTGGTGGACCGGGCCGGCCAGTTCGCGGAAGGGGTGCAGCTCGGCCGGGCGCGGTCCGTGGAACAGCCGGTCCCAGGCCCTCGACCCGATGCCCGTGACACAGCTCAGCAGTCCGCCCGGGCCGGCGCGGAAGCCCACGGCGCGCTGGAGGCCGTTCAGGTCGGACAGCAGCGAGCGCGCGGTCGGTTCGCCGCCCTCGTCCACCGTCACCACGAGGAAGATCGCGGACGCCGTCAGGGGCGACAGGACCGACTGGGGCACCGGCTCGGGAGAGCGCTGCGGCACGGTCACACCACCCTCCCGGATCGCGCACGGCAACGACTCCTTCACTCTAGGTCGCCCCCCTGGGTGCCGCATGCGCGCGGGTCGACGCGCGCGACGGAGAGGCGACCACGGTGACGGAATAAATGACCGGCGCATGCAATTGTCGCTGTCGTTGTCCGCGTCCGCGTACGAGGAGAGATCGCTTTGACGTCCCTGTTCAGCCCCTTCGCGCTCCGCTCGCTGACCGTCGCCAACCGTGTCTGGATGGCGGCGATGTGCCAGTACAGTGGGGAACCGGAGGGCGAGGCGACCGGTGTCCCGACCGACTGGCACTTCGCCCATCTCGCCGCCCGAGCCACCGGCGGTGCCGGCCTGATCGTCACGGAGGCCACCGCCGTCAGCCCCGCGGGCCGCATCTCCCCCTACGACCTCGGCCTCTGGAACGACGCCCAGACCGCCGCGTTCCGCCGGATCACCGCCTTCCTCAGGACCCAGGGGACCGTCCCCGCCGTCCAGCTGGCCCACGCCGGGCGCAAGGCGTCGACCGAACGCACCTGGGTGGACCGCGGCCGGCCGATCGCCCCCGGCGAACCCCTCGGCTGGACCCCCGTCGGCCCCAGCGCCGTCCCCTTCGCCGAGGCCTCCACCGTGCCCGAGGAGCTGACCCCGGACGGCATCGCCGAGATCGTCCGGCAGTTCGCCGCGGCCGCCGAGCGCGCGCTCGCCGCCGGGTTCGAGGTGGTCGAGATCCACGGCGCCCACGGCTACCTGATCCACCAGTTCCTGTCCCCGTACAGCAACCACCGCACCGACGCGTACGGAGGCTCGTTCGAGGGGCGCACCCGGTTCGCCCTGGAGGTGGTCGACGCCGTCCGCGCCGTCTGGCCGCGGGAACTGCCCCTCTTCTTCCGGGTGTCCGCCACGGACTGGCTCGCCGAGAACCCGGCGGACGACCGCGAGGGCTGGACCGCGGACGACACCGTCCGCCTCGCCGGGGAGCTGCGGGCGCGCGGTGTGGACCTGCTGGACGTCTCGACCGGCGGCAACGTCCCCGACGCCAAGATCGTCACCGGCCCCGGCTACCAGGTGCCCTTCGCCGAGCGCGTCCGTGAGGAGACCGGACTTCCCGTGGCGGCCGTCGGCTTGATCACCGAGCCGGCTCAGGCCGAGGCCGTGGTCTCGGAGGGTCGGGCCGACGCCGTCCTGCTGGGGCGTGAACTGCTGCGCGACCCGTACTGGCCGCGGCGCGCCGCCGGGGAACTCGGCGCACGGACGACCTCGCCCGTCCAGTACCACCGGGCGTGATCGGGTGTTCTCCCTGCGCACCGGACCCCACGCGAAGGTGATCGCCCTCGCCGCGATCACCCTCCTGCTGTCGGGCGGCCTGGTGGCCGTACTCGAACACGCCTACCGGCGGTGAGCCGCGGCCCCCGGCGCGGCGCCGCCGCCGTGCCGGGCCCGCCGCCGGGCTCAGGTCGCGGTGTGCGAGGGCGGGATGAGCTGCTCGGCCCAGATCGTCTTGCCCGTCGCCGTGTACCGGGTGCCCCACCGCTGGGCGAGCTGCGCGACCAGGAACAGGCCCCGTCCCCCCTCGTCGGTGGTGTGCGCACGGCGCATGTGGGGAGAGGTGTTGCCGCCGTCCGACACCTCGCAGATGAGGGTGCGGTCCCGGATCAGGCGCAGGCCGATCGGCCCGCAGGCGTGCCGGATGGCGTTGGTGACCAGTTCGCTCGCGATCAGCTCCGTGGTGAAGGCGAGGTCGTCCAGGCCCCATGCGTCCAGTCGCCGCGCGGTGTTCTCCCGCACCTCGTGCACGGCCGAGGGGTCGGCGGGCACCTCCCAGGAGGCCACCTGGTCGGGCGGGAAGGAGCGGGTGCGTGCGATGAGGAAGGCCACGTCGTCGTGCGGGTGGTCCGGCAGCAGCGTGCGGACCATCGTGTCGCAGATCTCCTCCAGGGGCTGGTCGGGGTGGGCCAGGGCGAAGCACAGCCGCTCGAAGCCGACATCGACGTCCCGGTCGCAGGCCTCGATCAGGCCGTCGGTGTACAGGGCGATGACACTGCCCTCCTCGACGTCGAACTCCACCGACTCGAACGGCAGTCCACCCAGCCCCAGCGGTGGGCCCGCGGGGATGTCGGGGAACTCGACGGGTTCGTCCAGATGGGCGACGGCGGGGCTCGGATGCCCGGCGCGAGCCACGCTGAGCTTGCGCGAGATCGGGTCGTACACGGCGTAGACGCAGGTCGCCCCCATCACCTGCGGGCCGTCCGTGGCGGCCTCCGCCTCGTCCGCCAGGCGGACGACGAGATCGTCCACATGGGTCAGCAGCTCGTCGGGGGGCAGGTCCAGGTCGGCCAGGGTCTGGACGGCCGCGCGCAGCCGCCCCATGCTCGCGGCCGCGTGGATGCCGTGGCCGACGACGTCGCCGACCACCAGGGCGACGCGGACGCCGGACAGCGGTATGACGTCGAACCAGTCGCCCCCGACACCGGCCTCCGCGTCCGCCGGGAGGTAGCGGTAGGCGACCTGGACCGCGCTGTGCCCCGGCAGTTCGGGCGGCAGCAGACTCGTCTGCAGGGTGAGGGCCGCGTTGTGCTCGCGGGCGAAGCGGCGGGCGTTGTCCACGCAGATCGCCGCGCGGGCGACCACCTCCTCCACCAGCAGCAGGTCGTCCTCGTCGAAGGGGTCCGGGTTCTCCCAGCGCATCAGCGTGACGACGCCCATCGGCACGCCCCGCGCCGTCAACGGCACCGTCAGATGCGTGTGCACCCCGAGCGCCCGCAGCTTCTCCCGGCGCACAGGATCCCCCTGGAGCCACCACGTCGCCTCGTCCAGCACCGGGTCGTGGATCGGGCCTCCGCTCGCCACGCAACGCCACTGCGGGGACTGCTCGCGGTAGTGGGCCGGCTCCCCGACGGCGACGACCACCTCGGGCAGGTCCTCGCGGACGGACAGGTGGGCCGCCCGCAGGAGGGAGCCGCCGACCAGGCGCCCGGGAGTCAGCTCCAGCGCCGCGAGAACGCCCTGGAACAGGTCGACCGCCACGAAGTCGGCCAGGCGCGGTACCAGCACCTCGGCCAGTTCGCACACCGTGCGGTCGAGGTCCAGGGTGGTGCCGATGCGGTGCCCGGCCTCGCCCAGCGAGGCCAGCCGTTCGCGTGCCCGGTCCTCGGCCGGGCGCTTCGGCGGCCCCGACGAGGCGGGCCCCGAGCGCGCGGCGCCGCGCCGCTCCCCGGCAGTCGCCGGCGCGAGGGGCCCGCGCGGCCCGGTCCGGTCCCGGTCGCCCCTCCCCGCGGTCCCGGCACCCGGACCGTCCTGCCGCCGACAGGGCAGCAGCACGGGCAGATCGCCGTGCGCGGTCAGGGCGTCGGGCGGCGGCTCCGCGCCGACGCCCCACAGGACGGGGTGGTCCACCTCCCAGCGGAACGACGCGGAGACCTCGCACGCCGCGATCAGCCAGCTGTCCCCGTCCTCGGTGCGCAGGGGGCATGCCCGGAAGGCGAGTTCCACCCGATGGCCCGCGCTGTGCAGCGCGGCCGACACGCCTTCCCAGCCCTCGCCGACGCGCCGTGCCCCGGACAGGGCGGACGCCGCCGCGTCCTCGCCCGCCAGCAGGAACCCCGCGGGCCGGCCGATCACACGGGCCGCGGGATGCCCCAGCAGGGCCTCGGCGCGACGGCTCCAGTACCGGATCAGGCCGTGGGCGTCCACCAGGACGAGGGCGGCGGCCGTGATCCCGAACGGATCACCGGCCCCGTGAGCGTCACCGAGAACGAACGGCTCACGGCTCCCGAACAGCTCGCCCCGGTGTTCGTGCGCCGCGTCCCGATGGTCCCTGAGCGCCATGGTGCGGGCCCCCTTCACAGGGAAGTGCCTTGCACCACCGTCTCACAACGGCCTCCCCGTGTCCTCGCACGCCCGCGGCCGGGCAGGCGCGGTGCCGGGTCAGCCCGCGTCCGCCGCCCCGGCCTTGCGCCGGGCGGACAGCAGGGCGTGGACCACGACGCCCGCGAACAGGAAGAGCACGCCCTGGTAGACGGCCGCGTACCCGGCACCCGCGACGAGCCACATCGAGAACGCCACCGCGACGGCCGCGACCACACCGTCCCGGACCAGCCGCGCCCGGTCCACCCCCTCGTGGCGCCCCGCCACCAGATGGGACAGCTGCGCCGCGGTGGCCAGCAGATACGGCACGGTCGCGGTGAACGTGGTGATCAGCACCAGCATCTCGAAGACCTTGCCCGAACCGGACGCGTAGTTGTAGACGGTCAGCAGCGAGGCCAGGACGACGGTGACGCCCACGCCGACGGTCGGGACACCGCGCCGCCGGCGGGCGAAGGCGGCCGGGAACAGGCCGTCCCGCGCCGCGGCGTAGGGGGTCTGGGCGCTCATCAGGGTCCAGCCGTTGAGGCAGCCGGTCATGGACACCAGCGCGGCGAGCGCGACGGCCCATCCGCCCCACGTGCCGCCGAACATGGCGTCGACGGCGTCCGAGAACGGCGCGGCGGAGGCCACCAGGCGGTCGTGGGCGACCGTGCCGAACACCGAGACCGTGCCCAGCAGATAGACGAGCGCCGCGCCCGCCGTCCCGATGACGGTGGCCCGCCCGACGTTGCGCCGAGGGTCGTCTACCTCGCCCGCGCTGACGGCGGCGGACTCCACGCCGAGATAGGAGAAGAGCAGGATGGCCGCGGAGGCGGACACGGCCCCGATCGCGCTGCCGCCGCCCGCCTGGAACGGGCCGAGGTTGCGCGGGTCGAAGAAGAACAGCCCGCCGACGGCGACCAGGAGCAGCGGCACGAACTTCAGCACGGTGGAGACGAGCTGCACGGCGCCCACGTAGCGGGTGCCCGCGAAGTTGGCGAGCGCGGGCAGCCACTGCAGGGTGAGCGCGGCCAGACACGCGGTCCAGCGGTGGCCGGCCACCGGGACCAGCACGTCGAGATAGCCGACGGCCGCCACGGCGAGCGCCGCGTTCGACACCCAGGTGGTGATCCAGTAGGACCACGCGGCGAGGAAGCCGGCGAAGTCGCCGAAGGCCTCGCGGGCGTAGACATAGGGGCCGCCGGTCCGCGGGTGGCGCTCGGCGAGCCGCCCGAAGACCAGGGCGAGGGCGATCGCGCCGACGGTCAGCAGCCCGAAGGCGACCAGGCTGATCGTGCCGTACGGGGCGACGGAGGCCGGCAGCAGGAAGATGCCGCCGCCGATGATGTTGCCCATGACCAGGGCGGTGGCGACGGGAAGTCCGAAGCGGCGGGCGTGCCCGCCGTCACCGTAGCCGCCGGCCGTCCGGGAGGCCGGCGTGCCGGCGGTGTGCTGGGCCGGAGCCGGGGGCGGGACGGTTCCGGTGTCGTGCATGGGGTGGTGCGCCTCTCATCGAACTGATGCCCGGGACCACCCGGACCGGCTCATGTTCGGCCACCGCCCGACACGGTTCCAAATCACGCGCTTTTGTCCTGCGCGGCGCCGTCGCTGCCGCAAATGATGCGCCGTCGTGGCGTCCGGACCGTGAAATGGTCGCCGTCCGTCCCGGCCCCCGCACGCACGGGTACGGACGGCGGCGCTCACGCGTGCGTGTCGGGCCGGGGCTGTGCCGCCTCGCGCGATGTCCCCGCTTCGGCGGCCGGCTCCCGTGCCGGCGGCGCGGTGTCCGTCGCGGGGCTGTGGCCGCCGCGCAGGGCCGAGGCGACGGCCGAGACCAGGGCCATGCCCGCGGCGACGGAGAAGACGATGGTCAGCCCGTCGTGGAACGGTCCGGAGACCAGGTGCGGGAAGAAGGTGTGACCGGTCAGGGCGGCGCGCTGGGCCGAGGAGAGACGGTCCAGGGTCCCGTCGGAGGCGAGCAGGTGCTCGATCGGGTTGTTGCCGAGGAACGTGGCGAACAGCGTGCTCACGGGCGGCAGCGAGGCGGCGTGCGCGGCGGCGTCGGCGGGCACGCCGTGCGCCCTCAGGCCGCCCCCGAGGGCGGCGGGCAGTGAGGAGGCCAGGCCGGAGACCATCAGCGAGAAGAACACGCCGATGGACAGCGCGGTGCCCGAGTTCTGGAAGGTCGAGCGCATACCCGAGGCGACGCCCCGGTACTCCGGTGGAACGCTGCCCATGATGGAGCAGGTGTTCGGGGAGGAGAACATGCCCTGGCCGATCCCGTTGAGCAGCAGCAGGGCGGCGAACTGCGGGTATCCGAAGTCGATCGGGAGGGCGAGCAGCCCGAGGAAGGACGCCGCGACCAGGACCAGTCCGGCCGTGGAGAACATGCGCGCCCCGAACCTGTCCGACAGATAACCGGACACCGGTCCCGCGATCAGGAAGCCGAGGGTCAGCGGCAGCATGAAGATCCCGGCCCACAGCGGGGTGTCCTCGAAGGCGTAGCCGTGCAGCGGCAGCCAGATGCCCTGGAGCCAGATGATGAGCATGAACTGCAGTCCGCCGCGCGCGACGGAGGTGAGCAGCGCCGCCACGTTGCCCGCGGCGAACGCCCTGATCCTGAAGAGCGCCAGATGGAACATGGGCTCGGCGACCCGCGTCTGGACGAAGCAGAAGAACAGCAGCAGGGCGACGCCGCCGATGACGCCGGCGAGCACCCACGGGTTGCCCCAGCCGGTGGCGCTGGCCCCGTAGGGCTGGATGCCGTAGGTGATACCGGCGAGGAGGATGCCGGCGCCCGCCGCGAAGGTGACGTTGCCGAGCCAGTCGACACGGCCCCGGCGCCCGGCCGACGTCTCGCGCAGGCTCAGATACGACCAGACGGTGCCGGTGACGCTGACGGGCACGCTCACCCAGAACACGGCACGCCAGTCCACGACGGCCAGCAGGCCTCCGGCGAGCAGGCCGAGGAACTGGCCCGCGAGCGCGGTGATCTGGTTGATGCCGAGGGCCATGCCGCGCTGCCGGGCGGGGAAGGCGTCGGTGAGGATGGCGGCCGAGTTCGCGGTGAGCATGGAGCCGCCGAAGGCCTGCACGACGCGCCACAGGATCAGCCACAGGGCGCCCGCTCCGGCGCGGAAGGGGTCCAGGGACAGGGCGACCGAGGCGCAGGCGAAGATGAGGAACCCGAGGTTGTAGATCCTGACCCGGCCGAACATGTCCCCGAGCCGCCCGAGGACGACGACGAGCACGGCCGACACCAGCAGATAGCCCAGGATCATCCACAGCAGATAGCCGATGTTGCCCGGTGCGAGCGGGTCGAGTCCGATGCCCCGGAAGATCGCGGGCAGGGAGATGATCACGATGGAGGCGTCCATCGTGGCGATCAGCACCCCGAGCGTGGTGTTGGACAGCGCGACCCACTTGTAGCCGGGGCCGGGGGGCGTCTGGCTCCGTCGCGGGGAGCGCGGGGGGCGGGCGGGGGAGGTGCCGCGCGCGGTCACAGTCGCTCCGCCAGTCGGTCGAGCAGGGGCAGGGCCGCCGCGAGGGCGTCGCGCTCCGGCGCGCTGAAGCCGTCGAGGACGGCGGCCAGCCGGTGCACGGACTCCGAGCGCCGCTCCGCCAGCATCGTCCGCCCCTCGTCGGTGATCGCCACGATGGAGCGCCGGCCGTCCGCCGCGTCGGGCGATCGGCCGACCAGGCCCCGCTGTTCGAGCACGGCCAGGGTGCTCGCCATCGCCTGCGGACGCACGCGTTCCAGATCGGCGAGCGACGTCGGGGAGTCGGGCCCGTCCGCGGCGAGTCGCGCGAGTACGGAGACGCCGGACAGCGAGACGTCCCCGACCGCGTGGGCCTGGCGCAGCCGTCGGGTCAGCCGGCCCACCGCCAGTCGGAGGTCGGAGGCCAGTCGTGCGCTGTCGTGCGGGGTGCCGCCGTGATCGCGGCCTGGTTCTGTGTCCACCGTCATGACCACCGATACTAGGTTTATCAGTCTGGACTGTTCAATCAAGTGTAAGTAATTCGGCGGGGAGCGGCAGGGGAGTGACAGGGGAGTGAGCAAGCGCTTAGATAGGGGTGTCAGGTTGTCGCCGGGCCGATGCGCCGCGCCGACCCGCCGCACCGAGCTGGAGGCCCCGTTGCTGTTCGCATCCGTCGAGGACGTCGCCGCGCGTCTCGCCGACACCGGCTATCTGGCCTCGCCCGCCGTGGCCACCACCGTCTTCCTGGCGGACCGGCTCGGCAAGCCGCTCCTGGTCGAGGGGCCCGCGGGCGTCGGCAAGACCGAACTGGCCAAGGCCGTCGCCGAGGTCGCCGGAGCACGGCTGGTCCGGCTCCAGTGCTACGAGGGCGTCGACGAGTCACGCGCCCTGTACGAGTGGAACCACGCCAAGCAGCTGCTGCGCATCACGGCGGGCCGGGGCGAGAGCTGGGAGGAGACACGCACGGACGTCTTCGGCGAGGAGTTCCTGCTGACGCGTCCGCTGCTGACCGCCATCCGGGGCACCGACCCCAAGGTCCTGCTGATCGACGAGATGGACAAGGCCGACGTGGAGGTGGAGGGCCTCCTCCTCGAAGTGCTCAGCGATTTCCAGGTCACCGTCCCCGAACTGGGGACCATCACCGCGTCCCGGCGCCCCTTCGTCGTCCTCACCTCCAACGCGAGCCGCGAGCTGTCGGAGGCGCTGCGCCGCCGCTGCCTCTTCCTGCACATCGGCTTCCCCGAGGAGGAGCTGGAGAGGCGCATCGTCCGGCTGAAGGTGCCGGGCCTGCCCCAGGCGCTCACGGAGTCCGTCGTCCGCGTCGTCACCGCGCTGCGCGAGATGGACCTGCGCAAGGTCCCCTCGGTCGCCGAGACCATCGACTGGGCGCGCACCCTGCTGGCGCTCGGGGCCGACACGCTCGGCGAGGCGGTCGTGCGCGACACCCTCGGGGTGCTGCTCAAGCACCAGGAGGACGTCCTCAAGGCGGCGGCCAAACTCGACCTGGACGCCCTGTGACCACGCCGCCGGCCGCCGGGACCCCCCGGCCCTGCGGGGCGTGGGAGCCCGCCGCGACCACCGAGCCGCCCGCCGGGCTCACGGAACGCCTGACCGGGCTCGTCGGCGCGCTGCGCTCGCACGGCCTGCGGATCGGCACCGGGGAGACCGTGGACGCCGCCCGGGCCCTGGAGGCGCTCGGCCTGGGGGACCGCGAGCTGCTGCGCGAGGGACTGGCCGCGACACTGCTGCACGGTCCGGCGCAGCGGGCCGTGTTCGACCCGGTCTTCGACGTGTACTTCCCGCGCCGCGTCGGAGGCCCGGACACCCGGGCGGCCGCCGACCGCGACGCGCTGCGCGAACGGCTCGCCGCCGCGCTCGCGGCGGACGACCGGGCGATGATGGCCCGACTCGCCGTGGAGGCGGTCGACGGTTTCGGCGGATACGGCTCCTCGCCGGGAGGCGACGGCTGGTCCTCCTACCAGACGCTCGACCGGCTGCGCCCGCAGACGCTCATGGCCCGCGTCCGTGACGGCGTCAGGAGCCGGGCCGGGGCGGGCGAGTTCACCGACCGGCTCCTGGAGGACGAGGTCCGGGCCCGTATCGAGGCCTTTCGCGCGCTGGTCGCCACCGAGGCGCGACGCCGCGTGGCCGAACGGCGCGGCCGGGACGAGATCGCCCGGCGCGCCATCGCCCCGACCCCGGACCGGGTCGACTTCCTGGCCGCCGGGCAGGCCCAGCTCGGCGAACTGCGCAAGGCGGTACGGCCCCTCGCACGCAAACTGGCGACACGGCTGGCCGCACGCCGCCGCCGTGCCACCCGCGGCAGCATCGACCTGCGGCGGACCCTGCGCGGGTCGCTGTCCACCGGTGGCGTGCCGATGCGTCCGGTGCTGCGCCGGCGCCGTCCCGTCCGGCCCGAACTGGTGCTGCTGTGCGACGTGTCGGGGTCGGTGTCGGGATTCTCGGACTTCACGATGCTGCTGGTGCGGGCGCTGCACGAGCAGTTCAGCAAGGTCCGCGTCTTCGCCTTCGTCAACCGGGTGGACGAGGTGACCGGGCTGCTGCGGCACGGGGCGTCCGACCCCACCGGGCTGCAGGACCGGATCCGGGCCGAGGCGGCGCTGACCCAGTGGCACGACAGCAGCGACTACGGCATGGCGTTCGGCGAGTTCGCTGAGCGGTACACGGCCGCGGTCACCTCCCGCACCACCGTCTTCGTCCTGGGCGACGCCCGTACGAACATGGGCGACCCGAACCTCGCGGCGCTGCGCGAGGTCCGCGAACGCGCCCGCCGCGTCTACTGGCTGAACCCCGAACGACGCTCCCTGTGGGGGACGGGCGACTCCGCCGCACCCGCCTACGCCGAACTCGTGGAGATGCACGAGTGCCGCGACGTGCGCCAGCTCGGCGCGCTGGTCGCCCGCCTGCTGCCGATCTGACCCGTCGGCTCCGACGTCAGCGGCGCGGCGCCCGGCCCCGCTCCCGCACCGCCCGCCCCATGGCCGTCAGCGCCTGGCACAGGATGGCGGGCGAGGTCGCGAAGTTGAGCCGGACGCAGCCCGCGCCGCCCGTGCCGAAGACATGCCCGGAGCTGAGGGCGACACGGGCCTCGTCGCGGAACATCCGTGCCGGTCCGGCCAGGTCGCTCACCACGCCGGGCCCGTCCAGGGGGCGGTCGTCGTGCAGGGCCAGCCCGGTGCAGTCCAGCCAGGCCAGAAAGGTGCCCTGGGGCGGGAGGCAGCGCACCTCGGGCAGCTGCTCGGCCACCAGTCGCCCGAGCAGGGCCCGGTTGGCGTCGAGCCCGGTCAGCAGCTCGTCCAGCCAGTCACCGCCCTCCCGGAAGGCGGCCGTGTGGGCGATGATGCCCAGATGGCTGGGCCCGTGGCCGACCTCCTCGGGCATGCGCCGCAGATCGGCGGCGGCCTCGGGGCCCGCCATCGCCAGGGCGGCCTTGAGGCCGGCGAGGTTCCAGGCCTTGGAGGCGGAGGTCAGCGCGAAGCCGTTCTCTGAGCCGGGCACGCTCAGGAAGGGGGTGAAGGCCGCGCCGGAGAGCACGAGAGGGGCGTGGATCTCGTCGGAGACCACCCGGACCCCGTGCCGGCGGGCGAGCTCCGCGACGGCCTCGAGCTCCTGGCGCGTGTGCACGACACCGGTCGGGTTGTGCGGACTGCTCATCAGGAACGCCGCACGCCGGCCGTGCCGGCGCGCCCGGACGAACGCGTCCTCCAGCGCGCCGAGGTCCATGCGCAGGTCGGGGCCCAGCGGCGCCTCGACGACCTGGCGGGCGTCGTGGGCGACGAAGGCGTAGAAGGGCGGATACACCGGTGAGCAGACCACGACGGCGTCCCCGGGGCCGGTGACCAGGCGGAGCATCTCGACGACGCCCATCATGACGTCCGGCACCAGGGCCATGTTCTCGATCCCCGGCCCCTCCCACCCCCAGCGGTCCGCGGCGAACGCCGCGAGCGCCTCGGCGTAGGCGGTGCCGTGGGGGTATCCGGTGTCGCCGATCGCCAGGGCGTCCCGCACCGCCCTCGTGACGGGCTCGGCGAGCGGCACGTCCATCTCCGCGACCCACAGCGGCAGCACGTCCTGCGGATAGGTGCGCCACTTCATGCTGGTCCGCCTGCGCAACTGGTCCAGTGACAGCCGTACCAGCGGGTCGGTGCGGTGCTCCCACGCGGTCGGGTGGCACGCGCTGCTCGCGTCCTCGGTCACGGTGTGCTCCTCTGCCTGGACGCCGCCGGCGCGACGTTCCTGTAGGAAGGAGGCATGGACCACCACATGGACCTGTGCAGCGACACCGTCACACGCCCCACCGACGCGATGCGTGCCGCCATGGCGCGGGCGGCGGTCGGGGACGACGTGTTCGGCGACGACCCGACGGTGAACACCCTGCAGGACAGGGTGGCGGAACTGCTCGGCTTCCCCGCCGCATTGTTCGTCTCCTCGGGTACCCAGAGCAACCTGTGCGCACTGCTCACCCACTGCGGACGCGGCGAGGAGTACATCGTGGGCGCCCGGTCCCACATCTTCGGCCACGAGGGCGGCGGGGCGTCGGTGCTCGGCGGGATCCAGCCGCATCCGCTGCCGCACCGCGAGGACGTCGACTGAGCCGCCCGGCCGGTCGGCGCGCGCCCGCCGGCGACCACGGGAGGGTCCGTAGCCCGCGCGGGCTACGCGAAGCGCGCCGCGGGCCGCCCGGGCCGCCCCGGTGGTGCAGACTCCGGGCAGGTGCGTGCGGGGGATCGGCGCGGGGCGAGCTGGGAGGATTCCATGCGGGAGAAGCCGCTGAGCAGGATCGAGGACGAACTGTCGCGCGTGCGCCACCGCCTGTCGCACCACGCGTCGGACGGGTCGGGCCCCGTCGGCTTCAAGCTCGACGACGGCCTCGTCAACGCCTACGTCTCCGGCACCATCGACCCCGAGGGCGAGGCGGTCCTCGCCGGACAGGTGGCGCGGCTGCTGCCGTTCCACTGGAACCTGCCCACCTCGCTGCGCGAGGAGATCACGGCGTTCATCGAGAACCTGGGCGGCCGGCGCGACCTGGCGGCCTGGCTGGACCGCCACCCGGGCCGGCCACGGCTGGTGGCGCGCCTGTACGTCCTCATGGGACTCCTCGACCAGTACACCGCCGACCCGGGCGTGGTGGCGGCACTGCGCGAGTACCGGGAGCACACGCCCTTCCCGCCGGGCCTCAAGGGCCACCTGGTCCCGCCCACGGACGACGAGACCCTCGCCAGCCTGGGCTTCGCCATGGAGGAGCTGCTCGGCGACGGCCGCTACGACGCGGCCCGCGACCTCGGCCTGGCCACGGCGGACTGGGTCCGGCAGATCGCGCCGCGCGCCGCGGAACTCGACCCCAAGGCCCACGACCTGGCCGAACTGATGGAGCACTGCCGGCAGGACATCGAGGAGGCGCCCGCCGAGGCCGTGCGGCGATAGTCCCTGGGTGTGACGCGCGTCCTGACCTTGCGCGGCGCCCTCACCCCGCACCCGGTGGACGGAGCGCCGCTCTTCGCCGTGCGCGCGGCGCCGACCACGGCCCTGGCGGCCCTGCCCCCGCTCCTGGCCGGACGGGCCCGCGCTCGCCGCGTGCGTGCGCGCCACCGACCGTGCCCAGCGGGCCCTCGCGCGCACCGCGCCGCACCCGGCCGCCCGGCTGACGCTCGCCGCGGCGGTGGTGGAACTGCGCGAGGCGGACGACGCGGTGGCGGGGGAGCTGTGGTCGGCGGGGATCGCCCCCCGCCGAACCCGCCGCCGCGGAAGCACGCGCCCACGGCCTGCTCGACCGGTTGTCCCGGGGATGGCAGGCCGTGACGCGCCCCGGTCAGCCGTCGTAGCGCGTCGGCGGGAACGGCGCGCGCCCCTTGCGTGGGATCCCGGCGTCCGCGGGGATCTCGCCCAGTGCGACCTGGCGGTCCATCTCGGCCTCCAGGTCCCCGTACCGCGCCGCGGCCCCACCGCGCACGGATGCCAGGTCCGCCTCCGTGGCCAGTCCGAGCTCTCGGCGGTCCACCGCGGCCCGCGCCGCGAGCGCGTCGTCGTCGGGCCTCATCGGCATGCCCCGGCCGTGCCCCGTTCCCGGGTCTCCCTCGACCGCTCGGTTGGGTTTGTGATGATGCACCATGCTTCCTCCTCGCGCGATGGCGGTGCGGGGCGTGGGCCCCGGCCGCGCCCGGACACCCGGCCGCTCAGTTCGCCGGCGCGGATGGGGACGCGCGCACCGTGACGTCGACGCTCTTCATCAGCGGCTGGTCGCTCTGGGTGCTGTGGTCGCCGATGGCGCACAGCACGCTCATCTCCGGCATGTAGCCCGCCGCGCAGCCGCGCGGGATGTCGTACGCGATCGCCTGGTAGCGGTGCACGCTCCGGGTCGTGCCGTCCCGGGCCGTGCTCGTGACGTCGACCTCGTCGAACGTGTCCAGTCCGCGTTCGCGCATGTCCTCGGCGTCCATGAAGACCAGCGTGCGCAGGCTCCTGATGCCCCGGTAGCGGTCGTTGTCCGAGTAGATGGTGGTGTTCCACTGGTCGTGGGAGCGCATCGTGCTCAGTCTGAGCATCCCGACTGCCGGCAGCACGTCGGGGAGCCGTGCGGTGGAGAACTCCGCGCGCGAGGAGGGGGTCAGGAAGACCAGTTCGCGGGCCGGCTGGTGGATCCGGAACCCCAGGGGCAGCCGCACCCGGCGGTTGAGGTCCTCGAACCCGTCCAGTGCGTGGGCCATGGTGTCGCGGATCCGGTCGTAGTCCTCGACGTACCACTCCCACGGTGTGCCGCTGTCCGGCAGGGCGGCGCGGGCGATGCCGGCGATGATGGCGGGCTCGGAGAGCAGGTGGGACGAGGCGGGGCGCCTCATCCCCGTGGACAGGTGCACCATGCTCATCGAGTCCTCCACAGACGTGCACGATTCGCGCGCCGCGCTTGGGGGCCTCGGCCAGGGACGTCAGCATCCTCGGCGCGTTGGACGCGGCGTTCACCCCGATGATGAACAGGGCGTCGGCGAGTTCCCAGTCCTTGAGGTCGACCGTGCCCTTGCCCGTGTCGAGAGACGCCTGGAGGGCGCGCCCGCTCGCCTCGTGGCACATGTTGGAGCAGTCGGGGAGGTTGTTGGTCCCCAGTTCGCGCGCCATCAGCTGGTACAGGGAGGTGGCCTCGTTCCCTAGCCGCCCGGAGGTGTAGTACGCGGCCCGGTTCGGGTCGTCCAGACCGCGCAGGGTGTCGCCGACCAGGGCGAAGGCGTCCTGCCACGTGATCGGCACATAGGTGTCCGAGTCCGCGTCGTACGTCATCGGGTGCGTGAGGCGTCCCCGGTCCTCCAGTTCCCGGTCGCTCCACGTGGACAGCTCGCTCACCGTGTGGGCGGCGAAGAACTCGGGTCCCACCCGCTTGTGGGTCATCTCCCAGGCGACGCGCTTGATCCCGTTCTCGCAGATGTCCAGGTGCAGGCCCTTGGTGTCGTCGGGCCAGGCGCAGCCGGGGCAGTCGAACCCCTCGCCCTCGTGGTTCATCCGCTGGATGGCGCGCGGGCCCGCGGCGAGTTCACGCTCCCGCAGCAGGAACCGTGTGACGCTCCTGGCCGCTCCCCAGCCCGCGGCCGGGTGGTGGTAGGGGTGGAACTTCGGCGACGGACGGGCGTCGGCGCCCGCGGTGGACTGCCGAGGCGTCTCCTGGTCGGTCATGGCCCACACTCCCTGCGCATGCGACACCTGGTTCCAGCCTAGGCATCGCGTCCGCGGTGCTGCACCACGTGAGGGCCGGCCTGCACGGACGGTGCGCGCCGCTGTACGCGGTGTCGTCCGACCGCCTCGTCCGCTACACGCGGTGCCGTCCGCGCCGCCGGCGCAGGGGGATCGGATCGAGGACGCGGTCCTCCACGCGGTCCATGACCAGGAGGACCACGGACATGAGCGGCAGGAGCAGTACTGCGACGAAGACCATGCCATCTCCTCGGCTCGGCTCGGCCGGATGTGGATGCGGGTGCTCGCAACCGGGACGTTGATGGGTCCGTGCGGGTAAGGAAATGGTCACGATCGCCGTGCGCGGCGCGGCCGCCCCGCGTGCGGCGGCCGCCGGCGCGGTCAACTCCGTTCAGAAGCTGGGGAGATGGTGTGCGAGACTGCGGTGATGGACAGCTGCTCGATCCACTCGCGACCCTGGAGTCCGTCATGACGGCCGGTACCCCCCAACCCGTGCGGATCGACACCGGCACGGCGCATCCCGCCCGTGTCTACGACTGGTTGCTGGGCGGCAAGGACAACTACCCCGTCGACGAGGCCGTCGGTGAGCGGCTGCCCGCGCAGGCACGCGACGGCGCCCACCAGAACCGCCAGTTCATGCACCGCGCCGCCGCCTGGCTGGCCGCACAGGGGATCGACCAGTTCCTGGACGTCGGCACCGGCATCCCGACCGAGCCGAACCTGCACCAGGTCGTCCAGCGCGTCGAGCCGCGCGCGAAGGTCGTCTACGCCGACAACGACCCGATCGTGCTGCGCCACGCCGAGGCGCTGCTGGTCAGCAGCCCCGAGGGGGTGACCGACTACATCCAGGCCGATGTGCGCCGACCCGCCGAGATCATCGAACACGCCCGGGACGTCCTGGACTTCGGGCGCCCGATCGCGCTGTCGCTGATCGCGCTGCTGCACTTCATCCCCGACGACCAGGATCCGCGAGGGATCCTGCGCGACCTGCTGGCCGTCCTTCCCTCGGGCAGCTATCTGGTCCTGTCGCACGCCGCCTCGGACATCCACCCGGAACTCGCGGAGCAGGCCATCTCCGAGTACGCCAAGGGCGGCATCCGGCTCGCCATCCGCCCCCGCGGGGAGGTCGCGCGCTTCCTGGACGGGCTCGACCTGGTCGAACCCGGTCTGGTGACCGTCACGCAGTGGTTCAAGGACCCGGAGACGGCGCCGGAACCCGAGTTCAGCGGCATCTACGGCGCGGTGGCCCGGATCCCCTGAGCCCCGCTCCGGCTCAGCGGTCCTTCACGGCCCCGGTGGCCCGGTGCGCGCGGCGCAGTCGTGCCGCCGCGGCGCCGGCCGTGAGCGCCAGAGCACCCGCCAGGACGGCACCCGGCACCATCCACGAGCGGCCCCGGCCGGCGGGGGCGCCGGTGACGGTCACGAGCCGACGGGTGGTCTGCGTGCCGTGGTGGCTGACCACGGTGAGCGGATAGCGGCCCTGGGCGACATCGTGCCGCAGCCTGGTGTGTCCCGCGTAGAGGGTCGCCCCGTCGTCGCACTTGCAGCCGGGGTCGTCCTCGCTGTCGGTGCGGATCGTCAGCGGCGCGCCGAACACGGGCGAGGTGACCGTCAGCGCGTCCTCGCCGGGGGCGGCCCTGAGGTCGGTGAGGACCACGACGACCTCACCGCCCGGCCGCACGGGAGCGGAGGAGGCGTCGCCGGGCGACGCGCCCTTGGGGCGGATGTCGAACCGGCCGATCACCGCCGAGCCCTTGGCGGCGACCTTGATGCGCGCGGTGGCGACGACGCGGCCGCCGCTCGTCGCGGTGACGGGATAGGAGCCCGCGCGCAGCCCGGAGCGGACGTGGTGCGAGCCCGCCTCCGCGGTTCCCCGGGACTGCGTGGCCCCCTTGTGCCGGGGCGTCAGCGTGACCGGCTCCACCAACGCGGGCGAGGTGACCGTCACACGGTCCCAGCCGCGCGGCATGCCCTCGATGCTGAACCACAGCGCGTCGCCCGGTTCCAGCAGTCCGTCCTCGGACACGAAGTAGTCCAGTCGGGCCGCGGAGCGCGCGGCACTGCCCGTGGCGGGCGGCGTCACCGCGGCCGCGGCCGCCGGCGACGGTGCCAGGGCGAGAACGGTGACGGCCATGACCCGCACAGCGACACGCATCATCGCTGCCCCCTTCCCCGGTCGCGGTTCGACCAGGAAGAGGGCGTGGAGGCCGGGAAGGTTGCCAGGACCGTCGCCTCAGCTGCCGGGGATCTCCCCGACAAGCCCGAGCGCGCGGCACAGATGGCCCCAGACCCGCTCCAGCGCGCCCTGCGCCGACACCGCGGGATCGCCCAGCATCACCCGGATGCCGTAGCCGTCGCACAGGGCGAGGACGAGCGTGCTCAGCTCGTCGACGTCCGTGTCCGTGAACTCACCCGACTCGACGCCCCTTTTGATCGCCCCGGCGACCCACTGGTGCAGTTGCGCGTAGAGGTCGACCGCGAAGTCCCGGGTCGTCCCGTCGCGCAGCGAGCGCACCCACAACTCCTGCCACAACCGCCAGTCCTGGCGCAGTTCCGCGTCCATCGGCAGCAGGTTGCGGACGATACGAGCCAGGATCACCGCCGCGGGCACGACGTCCGCGTCATGCTCCACCTCGAACGTGGAGTTGGCGAACGAATGCGTCATCGCCTCGGTGAAGAGCTTCTCGCGCGTCTCGAAGTGGTAGTGGAGCAGCGCCGTGGACACCCCGGCCCGCTCCGCGACCATCCGCATCCGGATCTTCTCGAAGCCGGTCTCCGCGATGACCTCGCACGCGGCGGACAGAATGCGCTCGCGGGTCTGGGCCGTGCGCCCGTTGGTCGCCACGCTCGCTGCTCCCCTGCTCGTCGGCCGGTGTGTCGTCACCCCCATCCTGCCTCACGTTCCCCCCGCCGCCAGGCGCTCACCCCGCGTCCCGTCCCCGGAGTACGTGTGGAAGCCGCGGCCGGACTTGCGGCCGAGCAGTCCCGCCTCGACCATCCGGCACAGCAGCGGCGGGGGAGCGTACAGCGGCTCCCTGAACTCGGCGTAGAGGGACTCCGCGATGGCCCGGGTGGTGTCCAGGCCGATCAGGTCGGTGAGCGCGAGCGGTCCGAGCGGGTGGGCGCAGCCCATGACCATGCCGCGGTCGACGTCCTCCGCGCGGGCCGCGCCCGACTCGACCATCCGTATGGCGGCCAGCAGATACGGCACGAGAAGGGCGTTGACGACGAATCCGGCGCGGTCCTGGGCGAGGACGACCTCCTTGCCCAGGGTGTCCACCACGAAGGCCTCGGCCCGGCGCGCGGTGCTCTCCGAGGTGAGCAGCGAGGGCACCAGCTCGACCAGCCTGAGCACGGGGACGGGGTTGAAGAAGTGGACGCCTATGACGTTCTGCGGCCGCGAGGTCGCGGTGGCCAGCCGGATGACGGGCAGGGAGGAGGTGTTGGTGGCGAGGACGGCGTCCGCCCGACGGACCGCGCCGTCGAGCCGCGCGAAGACGTCCAGTTTGACGCGCTCGTCCTCGGCGACCGCCTCCACGACCAGACCGCTGTCGTGCAGCGCCGCGAGGTCGTCGACGACGTGCACCCGCTCCAGGGCCGCGTCCCGCCCCGGCCCGGTCAGCTTCTCGTCCCTGACGGCGCGGTCCAGGGATCGGGTGATCCGTTCGAGACCGGCCCGGGCGGACGCCGCGTCCCGCTCCACCACGGTCACCCGTGCGCCCGCGCGTGCGCAGACCTCGGCGACACCGGCCCCCATCAGACCGCATCCCACCACTCCGACCCGCTCCGTACCACCGCTCACCGAGGGCTCCTTCCGACAGTGCGACACAGTTGCTCGGCGGCCGGGGCGGCCGCGTGGTGCGGTCCGCCCCGGCCGGCGGTCGTTCAGGGCGCGACGGGAAGGTCCAGAACCCCGGTGCCGCGCTTGATCAGTTCGTTGGCGATGATCAGCCGCTGGATCTCGGAGGTGCCCTCCCAGATCCGGTCCACCCGCAGCTCCCGGTAGAGCCGCTCCACGGGGTAGGAGCGGTCGTACCCGCGCCCGCCGAAGATCTGCAGACAGCGGTCGATCACCCGCCCCGACGCCTCACTGGCCGCGAGCTTGGCGATCGAGGCCTTGGCGTGCAGGGTCTTGCGGTCGGTGTCCGGCTGGTCCACCTCCCAGGCGACCTGGTGGAAGTAGGCCCGGTTCACGGCGATGTCCACGGCGCTGTCGGCCAGCATCGCCTGGATCATCTGGTGGTCGGCGATGGGGGAGCCGAACTGCTCGCGCTCGACGGCCCAGTCACGGGCGAGCTCCAGGCCGCGCTCCGCCGCGCCGATGGTCCGCGCCGCGATCATCAGCCGCTCCTCGGTGAACCAGGAGCGGGTGATGTCGTAGCCCTCCCCGATCCCGCCGAGCACGGCGTCGTCGCCGACCTGGACGTCCGTGAAGGTGAACTCGGGGTGCTCGTAGACGAAGGTGTGCATGAAGCGCGGCACCCGGGTCATCTCGATGCCCGGTGTGTCCTTGTCGACGAGGAAGAGGGTGGGCGCCCGCTCCGGCCCCGCCGCGGCCAGGACGATCATGAAGTCGGCGTGGTCCCCGACGGTGACGAACCACTTCTCGCCGTCGAGGACCCAGCCCGCGTCGTTCCTCGTGGCCGTGGTCGACAGGTTCTGCGGGTCGGAGCCCGCGCCGGGCTCGGTGACCGCGTAGCAGTCGCGCCGCTGTCCCCGGATGACCGGGACGAGGTAGCGCTCGCGCTGCTCGGGCGTGCAGAAGCGCAGCGCGTTGGCGGGACGCCACACCATGTCCCACAAGGCGCCGGTGAGCCTGCCCAGTTCCTCCTGGACGGTGGCCTGTTCGGCGATGGTGAGTCCGGCACCGCCCCACTCGGCGGGCATGTTGACGGCCTGGAGCCCGGATTCGAGCACCGCGTCGCGGATCTCGGTGTGCGCCTTCGCGGGAAGGCCGTTGTTCTCCTCGCAGTCGAGTTCGTACTTCATGATGAACTCGGTGAGGTCGCGTGCGTCGGCCTTGAGCTGCGCCTGACGCGCGGTGAGACGGAAGTCCATGGGGTCCTCGCTGCTGGGGTCTGGACTGGTGGGGAGGGCGGTGCGGGGGGTCAGCGCGTGGGCAGGGCCAGGACCCTGGTGCCGCGCTTGATCAGTTCGTTGGCGATGATCAGCCGCTGGATCTCGGAGGTGCCCTCCCAGATCCGGTCCACGCGCAGCTCGCGGTACATGCGCTCCACGGGGTAGGAGCGGTCGTATCCGCGTCCGCCGAAGATCTGCAGACAGCGGTCGATCACCCGGCCCGCCGCCTCGCTCGCGGCGAGCTTGGCGGTGGAGGCCTTGGCGTGCAGCGTCTTGGGGTCGGTGTCCGGCCGGCCGGCCTCCCAGGCGACCTGGTGGGTGTAGGCCCGGTTGACGGCGATGTCCACCGCGCAGTCGGCCAGCATCGCCTGGATCATCTGGTAGTCGGCGATCCGGGAGCCGAACTGCTCCCGGCCCAGGGCCCAGCCACGGGCCAGCTGGAGCGCGCGCTCGGCGGCGCCGACGGTGCGCGCCGCGATCATCAGCCGCTCGTCGGTGAACCACTCCTTGGTCAGCTCGTAGCCCTTCCCCACGCCGCCGAGCACGTCCTCGTCGGCCACGAGGACATCGGTGAAGGTGAACTCCGGGTGCCCGTTGACGGCCGAGTGCATGAAGCGCGGGACGCGGGTCATCGCCACGCCTTCGGCGGACTTGTCCACGAAGAACAGGGTCGGTTGCCGCTCCGGGCCCGCATCGGCCTGCACCAGCAGGAAGTCCGCGATGTCGCCGCAGGTGACGAACCACTTCTCGCCGTTCAGGAGCCAGCCGCCCTCGGTGCGGGTGGCGGTGGACCGCCCCGAGGAGGGGTCGGAGCCGGCGCCCGGCTCGGTGACGGCGAACGCGTCGAACCTCTCGGCGCGGATCACCGGCAGCAGGTACTTCTCCCGCTGGCGCTCGTCGCCGTGGGCGAGCACGTTCGCCGGCCGCCAGGGGATGTCCCACAGGCAGTTCGTGGCCTTGCCGAACTCCTCCTCGACGATGACCTGGTCGAGCAGGCTCAGCCCGGCGCCGCCCCACCGGGCGGGCATGTTGATGGCGTAGACCCCGGCTTTCATCGCGGCGCGGGTCAGTTCGGCCACCAGGTCCTTCGGGAGCGGGCCGCCGGCGTCCTCGGCCTGGTTCTCGTAGGTCATGAGCAGCTCGGCGTACCCGGCGGCACGCCTTTTCAGATCGACCTGTTCGGGGGTGTAACGCATGTCCATGGGGACCTCTTCGGTACGGGCGGGGCGGGGCGGGGCGGGGCGGATCGGGGCGAGGGGGTGGACGCGGCGGGCGGGGAGCGGTTCAGGCGAGTACGGCGCGGGAGTCGAGGGCGAGGACGCCGTCCGGCCGCACGAGCAGGGGATTGACCTCCAGTTCGGCGATCTCGGGATGGGCCGCGGCGAAGGCCGTGATCCGCTCGACGGCCCGTGCGGCGGCCTCGACGTCGAGGGCCGGACGGCCGCGGACACCGTCGAGGAGGGCGGCGGTCCGAAGGCCGCGCAGCAGTTCCAGGGCATGGTCCGCCGACAGCGGGGCGAGGCCGAAGGCGACGTCCTTGAGGGACTCGGCCAGGACCCCGCCGAGTCCCACCATGGCGATGGGCCCGAAGCGCGGATCGCGCTGGACGCCGACGATCAGCTCGACGCCGTCGGCGAGATCGGCCATGGCCTCCAGCGAGTACGACGGTGCGCCGAGCCGACCGTGCATGTCCCGGAAGGCGGCGAGCAGTTCGTCCCGACCGGACAGGCCGAGGGCGACACCGCCGGCGTCCGACTTGTGCAGCAGGTGCAGCGCCTTGAGCACATGGGGGCCGGGCATGTCCTCGGCGGCGGCCAGGAGTTCCCCCTCGTCGCGGACCTCCCGCGCGGCGGGGAAGGGGACGTCGGCGGCCTCCAGGGCCCGGCGGGTCTCCAGGTAGCCGCTCACGCGCAGCGGCCGCGCGGGCGCGGGCAGCGGCGCCGCGCCCAGGGGCCGGGGACGGGCTGTCGCGGTCAGGGCGGTCAGGGCGCGGGCCGCGTCCTCCGTGGCCCCGAAGACGGGGACGCCGGCGGCCGCCAGCACGCGGCAGCTCGGCGAGTCGGGGTACATCGACTGGACGACCAGCGGCTTGCCCTCGCCGGCCAGGCGCGCGGCGATGGCGCGGGCGGCGGCCTGCTCGCCCTGGGACAGGGGTGTTCCGCTTCCGCCGAGGCCGCCCTCGGAGGCCGCGTAGCCGCCGAAGTAGCCCGTCATCAGGACGGCGTCGCACTCCTCGGCGTCCAACAGGGCCGCCACGGTCGTGGAGTAGGAGGAGGGGTCCTGTTCGCCCATGCCGGCCAGGTCGACGGGGTTGGCGACGGAGGACTGCTCCCACAGGACGTGCCGCAGGCCCTGCTGGGTGGTGTCGGACAGCTCCGGCACGCTCATGCCGGCCGCCTCCACGGCGTCCGCCGCGACCACCCCGTGGCCGCCGCCGTCGGTGAGGACGGCGACCCGGCGGCCCGCCGCCCGGCGGCGACCCCGCAACGCGGCGAGGACGGTGGTGAGTTCACGCGGGGTGGCGACGAGTTCGACCCCGGCGTCCCGGCACGCCGCGGTGACGACGTCGCCGGAGGTGGTCATCGCGCCGGTGTGGGACCGCGCGCTGCGGGCCGAGGCGTCACCGCGTCCGGCGGTCAGCAGGACGACGGGCTTCCCGGCGGTGGCGGCGGCCTGGGCGAAGGCGCGGCCGTCCGCGAAGTCCTCGGCGTAGACGGCGATGGCCTCGGTGCCGTCATGGCGGGCGCAGTCCACGAGGAGGTCCACGAGGGTGACGTCGGCCTGGTTGCCGAGGGAGACGAAGCGGGAGAAGCCGAGGGAGTGCGGTGCGAACCGGAGCTGCACCTCCAGCGCGAGGTTGCCGCTCTGGCTGAGCAGCGCGACCGAGCCGGGAGTGAAGTGGCCGGAGGCCAGCAGCAGTCCGGTCGTGTTGTCGGCGATGCCCAGGCAGTTGGGGCCGACCATGACGGCCCCGGCGGCGCGGACGCGTTCGGCCACCGCCCGCTGGCGTGCGCGTCCGGCCGCTCCGGTCTCGGCGAACCCCGCGGTGATGGCCACGATGGCGCGCGCCCCGCAGGCCAGCGCCTCGTCCACGGCGTCCTCGAACCCGGCGGAGGGCACGGAAATCACGGCCAGGTCGACGGCTTCGCCGATGGCCGCGACGCTGGTGGCGGCCGGGCGGCCCAGCACGGTGCCGCCGCGCCGGTTGACCAGGTGGACGGGGCGGGTGTGGCCGGCGCCGAGGGCCTGGGTGGCGATGGCGTGGCCGTACTTGGCCGGATCGTCGCTGGCGCCGACGACGGCGACGGAGAGCGGCGCGAACAGGGCGGACAGGTCGCGGCCCATGTCAGTTCACCAGACGCAGCGCGGCCTGCGGGCAGGCGGCGACGGCCTCGCGGGCCTTGTCCTCGGCGCCCTCGGGCACCTCGGCCACCAGCACCTGGGCATAGCCCCACTCATCGGTGTCGATCAGCTCGGGGGCGGGTTCCTGGCACAGGCCGTAGGCCTGGCAGAGCGTCGAGTCGACCAGCAGTTTCATGGCGGTGTCCCTTCAGGAAGCGGGAGGCGGGAGGCGGGAGCGGGAGGCGGGGGAGCGGGAAGGAGGAGGAGGCGGGAGCCGAGGGGTGAGGCGAACGGTCAGGGGACGTCGACCGTGAGACGGCTTCCGTCAGGGGGCCCGGCCGTGCGGCAGGACGCACATCCGGTTCCCTGGTGGGCCAGGACCCGGTCGGGGAAGTGCCGCAGCAGCGTGCCGGCGATCCGCGCCGCCGCGTCGAGCAGCCCGCACGCACCCCGTCCGGGCAGGCCCAGGGACCAGCGGCGCAGCTTGTCGACGTCCTCCTCGCCCCCCGTGCCCCGGGCGACGGCGGTGAGGGTCGCGGCGAGCGCCCGGGTGCCCGAGACGCACACCCCGCACTGCCGGGCGCTCTGGTCGGCGAGATAGCCGGCCGCGTCGGCCGCGCGACCGACCGGGCAGTCCTCGGGGCCCAGAAAACGGATCGCGCCGCAGCCGAGCGCGCCGCCCGCGTCGCCCAGCTCGTCCGGGTCCAGGCGCAGGCCGTCCCAGCCGTGCCCGTACAGGCCGCCGAAGAGGCCTCCGAGGAGCGCGGCGGAGCAGTCGCCACGGCCCACGAGGTCGGCGAGTTCCTTGAGATGGGTGCCTCGGGGCACCTCGCCGAGCACGGGGGGCTCCTCGCCGCCGGACAGGGTGACCAGATAGGTGGAGGCGACCGCTTCGGCGGATTCGGGGTGAGCGACCAGCAGCGCGAGACGGGCCAGCGTCTCCACGTTGGCGACCAGGGTCGGGGCGCCGCCCACCCCGGACTCGTAGGGGCGCGGGGGTTTGGCGGTGGGCAGCGCGGGGCCGCCGTCGATACGGCGGACCACCGCGCTCTCCTCGCCCGCGACATAGGTGTGCTCGGTCAGCACGATCCGCACCGGCACGGACGGGGGGCGGGCCGCGAGGGCGCGGCGCACGGAGTCCGCCGCGGGCCGGTCGGAGAGGTAGACGTAGGCGTGCGTGGCGCCCGTCGCGTGGGCGGCGAGCCGGATCCCGTCGAGGACGGTGTGCGGCCGGTGGCGCAGCAGCCAGCGATCCTTGACCGAACCGGGCTCGCCCTCCTCGCCGTTGGCCACGACGACGCCCCGGGCGGGAGCGTCGCGCAGGGTGCGCAGCTTGACGGCGGTGGGGAATCCGGCGCCGCCGCGACCGCGCAGTCCGGCGGCTGCGGTCCGCTCGATGATCCGGTCCGGTGCGGGCGCCGCCGGGTAGCCGCCGGTGGCCAGGTAGGCGGCCGGGGACTCGCCGCCGGCCGGCTGCGGGACGAGCAGACGGGGCTGCCGGCCGGCGGAGGGGGCCAGGGGCTGGAGCGCGGTCATGCGGTGCCTCGTTTCGACGGACGGTCCCCGAGCCTGAGCAGGGCCTCCTCCAGCGCGTGCCGCTGGGGTGCCGCACGGTCGTATCCGGCTCCGGGAAGGCCTATGAGCATGCGGTGGTGGTCGAGGACGACCTCGCCCGCCAGCAGGGCCGCGGCGGCCCTGTCGCGCCCGGGCGTCACGGCGGCGTCGACCACCAGGGCGGTGACCTCGGCCAGATAGCCGAGCCAGGCGCGCTGGGTGCCGCGCAGGACGAGCCGTTCGATCCGGCGCCGCTCCTCCGCGGTGGCGGCGGCCAGGGAGACGCCGGGTGTGTCGGGGCGCAGTGCGGCCACCGCCGCGGGCAGCTCGCGCTCCGGCTCGGGGGTCAGCCCGAGCCAGACGAGGCTTCGACGACCGCTCATTGCATGCCTCCGGCTCGACGGGAAGGAGACCTCCGGCCCGGCCACGCGGGACGGGAGGCGGCGCGGTAGGACCAGGAGGGTGATGCGAGGAAGGGGGGGGCAGGGGGTGCCGGACACGGGGGACGGCAGGTCCGGGCCGGGTGTCACCCGGCCGGCGGACGTGCCCCGCGCGGGCCGGTCCGGAGCGGGGGAGCGCCCGGACGTGCCGTCCGCTCGCGCACCGGGCCGGGGCGGGGTGCGCGGCGGTTCGTCGTGCTGCTACTAGGCTGGAGACTAACTAACTGATTAGTCAGCTCGCAAGCCTTGACAGGCACGGAACCCCGCATCAATCTGACTAACCAATCAGTCAGCGCAGGCGGTGCGGCCAGGCCGCCCCCAGCCGTCACGCCGACTCCTGTGCAGCCTCACCGCCCATCGCCGCCCCGCGGCGCGGAGGAGGATCCGATGCATCCCCAGACCACCCCGGCTCCCGCCCCGGCCACAGGCCCCCCGGGGAGTACCGGGGCCACCCCGGACGAAGCGCTCGAAGCGCTTCCGGCCCGCTACTACACCGACCCGGACATCGCCGCCGCCGAGACGCGGCGCGTCTTCGAGAAGTCCTGGCAGCTCGTCTGCCACGAGTCCGACCTGCCCGGCCCCGGCGCCCGGCTCTCGGCGACCGTCGCCGGCCGGGAGGTCCTGGTGGTCCGGACCGAGGACGGGGGCCTCGCCGCGCACCTGAACGTCTGCCGCCACCGCGGCACCCGCCTGGTCACCGCCCCCGAGCCGTCCGGCAAGGCCATCCGCTGCCCGTATCACGGGTGGACCTACAAACTGGACGGAACGCTGGTGGGCGCGCCGGAGGCCCGGCAGATCCCCTGTCTCGACAAGCCCCGGCTCGGCCTGCACCGGGTCGGTGCGGAGTCCTTCCTCGGCTTCGTCTTCGTCAACCTCGACCCGGCGGCCGTGCCGCTCGCCGAGAGCTGCGCGGGGCTCGCCGAGGCGATCGGCCACTACGCCGGGCCCGACCTGGTCCCCGTCGGCAAGTACCGCATCCACGACCGCTCCACGGCCGAGGAGCAGCACGCCAACTGGAAGGTGATCGTCGACAACTACCTGGAGGGCTACCACGTGCCGGTCGCCCACCCGGCCCTGATGCGGCTGCTCGACTACCAGGGGTACACGGTCGACATCCAGGAGTCGTACGCCCTCTTCGAGTCCCCGCTGCGCGACAAACCGTCCTCGAACCGGACCGAGCGCCTCTACCAGCGGCTCGCGTCGCCCATGCCGGGCCTGACCGAGGCCGACCGCCGGGTATGGCGCTACGCCGTGATCTATCCGAACACACTCATCGACTTCTACCCTGACCACGTGCTCGCGTGGACCGCCCTGCCCACCGCCCAGGACCGGGCGGCGATCCCGGGTGCCTTCTACACCCGGCACGGCGAGAGCGTCCGCACCCGGCTCGCCCGGCGGCTGAACATCCACATCGGCTGGGTCACCAACGACGAGGACGCCGAACTCGTCGAGCGGGTGCAGACCGGTCTGTCCACCCCCGGATACGAGCCCGGACCGCTCTCGCGCCGCGAGGCGGCGGTGGGCTGGTTCGCCCGCAGGATCCGGTGGGACCTCGACGGGGAGGTCCGATGACGCGCGCACCCGGACGACGGACCGAATCCGCGGCCCGGCCCGGCCCGCGCGGCCGGGGAGCGCACCGCTTAGCGCCCCCTCGCTGAGCCGTCCCCGCCTCGCACCGACCGGTCATCGCCACGGAGTCAGGGCCTCCGTGCACCCCGACGACCCCGGTCCCCGTCCCTGACACGCACTGCCATCCTCGATGGAGAGGACGATCCGTGTCCCCCGAGGTTTCCCCACCCCCACCACCCTCCAGGCGGACGCTGCTGCGCGCGGGCGCCCTGGGAGCGCTCGGAACGTCGCTGAGCGCCTGCGGATTCATGCCGGCCCGCATGTCCGCCCGACAGGAGGAGGCGCCCATCGACGTCAAGGTCGACGGCGACCTCGTCTACTTCAACTGGGCCGACTACGTGGACCCGTCGGTCTTCAAGGGCTTCCAGAAGGAGTACGGCGTCGACGTCATCCAGTCGAACTTCGACTCGATGGAAGGCATGGTCGCCAAACTCAACGCGGGCAACCGCTACGACGTCGTCTTCCCCTCGGCGAAATGGGCCCAGCGGCTCGTACGCGGGAGAATGCTGCGCCGCATCGACCACTCCAAGCTCACCCAGGCCCCGTCGGTCTTCGGACGGCACGCGTACTTCGCCGACCCCTGGTACGACCGGGACTCCGCGCACACGGTTCCGTTCACCGCGTACAAGACGGGAATCGGCTGGCGCAAGGACCTCCTCGGCGATCTCGGCGATTCCTGGAAGACCCTGTGGAACCCGCGGGCCAAGGGCAAGGTCTTCCTGCTCGACGACCGCGACGAGGTGCTCGGCATGGCCGCCCTCGCCCTCGGCCTCGACGTCGCGACCGGCGACCGGCAGGACCTCGACCGCATCACGTCGCTGCTGGGGACCCTGCGCCCGAACCTGCGCGGATTCGCCAGCGACGACTACGGCAACCTCCTCAACGGCAACGCCGTCATGACCCAGGCGTGGAGCGGTGACATCGCGGCGATACTCAACCAGGCCAAGGATCCGACGATCTACGGCTTCCACGCGCCCCGCGAGGGCGCGCCCATCAATTCCGACTGCTACGCCATCCCGGTGAACGCGCGCCACCCCGGCACCGCGATGCTCTTCATCGACTACATGCTCCGCCCGGAGAACGTCAGGAAGAACATCGCGTACATCGGCTACCCGATGCCCGTCGCCGGCACCGAGAAGACCTACGCGGAACTGGTCGCTCCCTTTCCCGAATGCGTCGTCACCGAGGCCGACCTGAAGGCCGATCTGTTCTTCCGCAACGGCACGCGCGCCCAGGAGAACGCCCGGGACACCGCCTGGACCCATGTGAAGGCGGGCTGACATGGCCGTGCTCAACCGCTCCTCGCGCACCGGCCGCCCCCACCCCGGCCGCCCGACCGCCAAGCGCCCGCGGCGCGGCCCGGACGCCTCCGGAGCGCGGATCTGGACCTGGTTCATGATCCCCGGCACCCTGTGGATGACCGCGTTCCTGATCGCCTCCCTCGTCCTGGTGGCCGTCCTCGCCGTCGGCACCACCGACGAACTGGGCAATCCGCGCTTCGGCTTCGACCTCTCCAGCGTCCGGGCCCTGGCCGACCCCGCCTACGCCGACGTGCTGCTGCGCTCCCTCGGCTACGCGCTGGCGACCTGCGTGATCTGCCTGCTGATCGCCTATCCGGTCGCCTACTCGATCGCCCTGCACGGCGGGCGCTTCAAGAACGCGCTGATCGCCGCGATCGTCGTGCCCTTCTTCGCCAACTACCTGGTGCGGATGTACGGCTGGTCGGTCGTGCTCTCCGACGGCGGCCCGCTGCTCGGCATGCTCCGCAGGGTGGGGCTCGCGGGCCCGGACACCAAGATCCTGAACACGGGGTTCGGGGTGATCGCCGGACTCGTCTACGGCTTCGTCGTCTTCATGATCATTCCGCTGTACGCCGCCCTGGAGCGGCTCGACACCTCGCTCATCGAGGCCGGCCGCGACCTGTACGGGGGGCCGCTGAGGACCTTCCTGTTCGTCACCCTGCCCGCCACCCGCCAGGGGGCCGCCGCCGGCCTGGTCCTGGTGTTCCTGCCCTGCATGGGCGACTTCGTCAGCGCGCAGCTCATGGGAGGCCCGGACCAGATCATGATCGGCAACCTGATCCAGGACAAGTTCTTCCAGGGCCAGAACTGGCCCCTCGGTTCCGCGCTGACCATGCTGCTCATGCTGGTGCTGCTGGTGGGCATGCTCGGCTACCTGCGGCGCACCCGCAAGGACGAGGCGGAGGCCCGCCGATGACGACCACCCCCACCACCGGCACACCCGCCGAGCCCGCCGCGCGCCCGCGCACCCGGCGCCGGCGCGGCCGGGCCGGACGCAGGCCGCGCGTGGCCCTCGCCGTCACCGCGGTGTTCTTCGCCCTGCTGTACCTGCCCATCGCCGTCGTCGTGCTGTACTCCTTCAACTCCAAGAAGTCCCTCACCGTCTTCGGCGGCTTCAGCCTCCGCTGGTACCGGGCCTTCGCCCACGACGACGTCCTCATCTCGTCGCTGGGCACCAGCCTGCGGATCTCGCTGGTGGCCACGGCCGGCTCCGTGGTCCTCGGGGTGGCGCTCGCGCTCGGACTCGTCCGCTGCCGCGCCCGGCTGGGCTCCCTGGCCGGCCTGGTGATGCTCGTTCCGCTCATCACCCCCGAGATCGTCACCGGCGTGGCGTCCATGCTGCTCTTCAAGGGCCTCGGCGTGACCCTGTCCACCACGACGGTGATGCTCGCGGAGATCACCTTCTCCATCTCCTACGTCACCGTGATCCTGCGCTCCCGGGTGGCCGCGCTCAACCCGGAGGTGGAGGAGGCCGCGATGGACCTCGGGGCCACCCGCTGGCAGGCGCTGCGCCTGGTCACGCTCCCGGCGCTGCTGCCGGCCGTGCTCGCCAGCGCGGTCCTGATCTTCGCGCTCGTCTTCGACGACTTCGTCCTCGCGTACTTCACCACAGGGGTGGACCCGCAGCCGCTGTCGGTGCGGATCTACTCCGCCATCCGCTTCGGGGTCCAGCCGACCATCAACGCCGTCGGCACCCTGATGCTCGCCGGGTCCATCGCACTGATCGCCATGGCCCTGTTCATCCCGCGCCTGTTCGGCCGCAAGGGCGGCCTCGACATCCTCTCCGGGAGCTGATCGCATGGACGCGACCATCCCCGCCGTCCGGCTCGACGGCGTCTCCAAGCAGTTCGCGGGCTCCTACGCCGTCCGCGGGATCGACCTCGACATCGACACCGGCGAGTTCTTCTCGCTCCTCGGCCCCTCCGGCTGCGGCAAGACCACCTCGCTGCGGATGATCGGCGGCTTCTCCGACCCGACCGAGGGCGCCGTGCTCCTGGCCGGCACGGACGTCACCGACCTGCCGCCCGACAAGCGCAACGTCAACACCGTCTTCCAGAGCTACGCCCTGTTCGACCATCTCAGCGTCGCCGACAACGTCGCCTTCGGTCTCAGACGCAAGGGAGTCGACAAGACGGAGATCAAGCAGCGGGTCGGCGAGATGCTGGAGCTGGTGCAACTGGGCGGCCACGCCCGGCGCAAGCCCCGCACGCTCTCCGGAGGCCAGCGCCAGCGCGTCGCCCTGGCCCGCGCCCTGGTCAACCGTCCCGCCGTCCTGCTGCTGGACGAACCGCTGGCCGCCCTGGACCTCAAGCTGCGCCGCCAGATGCAGGTCGAGCTCAAGCAGATCCAGCGCGAGGTCGGCATCACCTTCGTCTTCGTCACCCACGACCAGGACGAGGCGCTCACCATGTCCGACCGCGTCGCGGTCATGAACGAGGGCCGCGTCGAGCAGTGCGGCACCCCGGAGGACGTGTACGAGCATCCCGCCAGCCGCTTCGTCGCCTCCTTCATGGGCACCTCCAACCTGGTGCGGGGCACCTACCGGGACGGGAAGGTCGTCCTCGAACAGGGACCGGTGCTGACGGTCGGCCGGCGCGAGGGCATCGGGGACGGCGACCGGGTCAGCGTGTCGGTCAGGCCCGAGAAGATCTGGCTCTCCGACTTCGAGCCCGGCATGTCCGTCCACCAGGGGGTGATCCGCCAGACCGTCTACTCGGGCCCCACCACCACCTACCTCATCGAGCTGGCGCCGGGGGTCACCCTCGCGGCGCTGGAGCAGAACACCGATCGCGCCCGCATGGAGGACCGGTGGAGCGGCGGCGAGACGGTGGACTTCGCCTGGCGTCCCGAGCACTGCCTGGTCCTGGACTGACGAAGGAAGCGACGAGATGCACCACGATGCGATCGTGCTGGGCGCGGGGCTGGCCGGGCTCTGCGCCGCACGCGACCTGGCCGCCGGCGGGGCCGACGTCCTCGTCCTGGAGGCGCGGGACAGGATCGGCGGCCGGGTGGAGCAGGTACGGCTGCCCGACGGCAGGACCCTGCAACTGGGCGGCGAGGTCGTCGGCCGCGCCCACACCGCCTACCGGGAACTCGCCCGGGAACTGGGCCTGGACCTGGTCCCCAGCTATGTCGCCGAACCCGGCGAGATCACCCGCTCCACCCCCGAGGGCACCTCGGCCGGCGACCCCCCGCACTGGTTCGGCCCCGGCGACGCGGCCCTGCACGAACAGCTCACCGCGGAGTTCGTGGCCATGGCCGCGTCCGTCGACCCGGACGACCCCTGGGCGCACCACGAGGCGGCCGTCCTGGACCGGCTCTCGGTCAACGGCTGGCTGCGCTCACGGCACGCGTCACCCGCCGTCGTACGACTGTGGGAGATCGGGCAACTCGCCCTCGCCGCCGGGTCCTACGAGCGCACGTCCCTGCTCGCCGCGCTGCGCAAGCACGCGGCGGTGCCCAGCAAGGGCCACTACGACTACGAGGACTGGGAGGGCCTGCGCCTGGCGCGGGGCTCGGCCACGCTCGCCGAGGTCATGGGCCGCGAACTGGTCCCGCGCGTCCGGCTCGGCTCACCGGTCGCCGCCGTCGACGTACGCCCGGGCGGATGCGCCGTCCGGCTCGCGCACGGGGAGACCCTCACCGCGGGGGCCGTGGTGTGCGCGCTGCCCGTGGGCCCGCTCAGGTCGGTGGCCGTCACCGGCGTCAGCGAGGCGCGGACGGCGTCGCTGCACCGTCAGCGCAACGCCACCACCGCGAAGCTCGCCGTCGCCTACGACGAGCCGTTCTGGCGCTCCCGGGGCCGTAGCGGACTCTCCGAGTCCGAGGGCGTCCTCGGCTCGACCTGGCCCCAGGGCGAGGGCCTGCTCTCGGCGCTCGTACCGCCCGAGCGCTACGGGGTGCTGCTGGGCGTCCCCCCGCACCTGCGGCTGCCTGAACTGCTCGCCGAGGTCGCCCGGATGTTCGGCGAGCACGCCCACGAGCCGCTCGCCGCCCATCTGCGCCTGTGGGGCACCGACCCCTGGACCCAGGGCTACGTCACCCAGTGGGCGCCCGGCGACGTGATGGCCGTGGGCCCCCTGCACGGCACCCACGAACCACCCTTCTACGTCTGCGGGTCCGACCAGTGGGTCGCCGGATACATGGAGGGCGCGGTCCGCACCGGCCGCGCGGCGGCGAAGGAGGCACTGCGCCATGGCTGACCGTCTCGTGCTCAACCACATCGGAGGCCGCGACCTGCCCGCCGGGTCGGGGGAGGTGCTCACCCTGATCGACCCGGCGACGGGGACCGCGACCGGCTCGGCAGCGCTCTCCGGCGCAGCGGACGTCGACGCGGCGCACCGGGCCGCCGAGTCCGCGTTCGCCCGCTGGTCCCTCACGACGCCCGCCGAACGGCAGACCGCCCTGCTGCGGATCGCGGACTCGATGGAGCGCGCGGCGGACGAGCTGGTCGCGGCCGAGGTGGCCGACACCGGCAAGCCGCCCGCGCGGTTCCGCGCGGACGAACTCCCGGCGATCCTGGACTGCGTGCGGTACTTCGCCGGCGCGGCCCGCAACCTGCCCGGGCCCGCCGCGGCCGAGTACACCCCGGGCCGCACCTCGATCCTGCGCCGTGAACCCGTGGGCGTGTGCGCCCAGATCACCCCCTGGAACTATCCGCTGATGATGGCGGCGTGGAAGATCGCCCCGGCGCTCGCCGCGGGCAACACCGTCGTCCTCAAGCCCTCCGACACCACCCCCACCTCCACCGCGCTCCTCGCCCGGCTCGCCGCGGAGCACCTTCCGCCCGGGGCGTTGAACGTGGTGTGCGGGGACCGCGACACCGGGCGGGCACTCGTCGCCCACCCCGGCATCCGGATGGTCGCGCTCACCGGCAGCGTACGGGCCGGACGGGAGATCGCCGCCGCTGCGGCGCCCGATCTCAAGCGGCTCCACCTGGAGCTCGGCGGGAACGCCCCGGTGCTCGTCTTCGAGGACGCGGACGTGGACGGGACGGCGGGGCAACTGGCCGCGTCGGCCTACTACAACGCGGGCCAGGACTGCACGGCGGCCACCCGGGTCCTCGTGCACGAGCCGGTCCACGACGCCTTCCTCGACGCCTTCGCACGACACGCGGCCCGCCAGGTACCGGGCGCGCCCGCGGACGCGGACGCCGACTTCGGACCGCTCGGCAGCGCAGCCCAACTCGACTCCGTGCGCGGGCTCCTGGAGCGGCTGCCGGACGAGGCCCGGATCGTGACCGGGGGCCGGGCCCTGTCCCGTCCCGGCTTCTTCCACGAGCCGACGGTCGTGGCCGGGGTGCGCCAGGACGACGAGATCGTGCAGCACGAGGTGTTCGGTCCGGTGGTCACCGTGCAGTCCTTCACCGACGAGCAGGAGGCCGTACGACTGGCCAACGACGTCCCCCAGGGCCTGGCCGCGAGCGTGTGGACCGCGGGGCACGACCGCGCCATGCGGGTGGGCCGCGCCCTGGACACGGGCATCGTGTGGGTCAACACCCATGGCACGACCGTCTCCGAGATGCCGCACGGCGGGGTACGGCACTCCGGATACGGCAGCGACCTGTCCCTGACCGGGCTGCTGGACTACACGCAGGTCAAGCACATGATGCTCTGAACGCGCGCGGGCGCGGTTCAGGAGGGCGCGCCGGTCAGGACCTCCACCGCGCCCGTGTCCAGCGAGTAGTAGGCGCCGACGACCGCGAGGCGGCCCTTGCCCACCAGCGGGGCGAGGTCGCCGTTGGAGCGCAGATCGGTCGCGGTCAGCTTGACCTGGGCGCGGGCCATCGTCTCCACCGGGTCCGCGCCGTCGCCCGCCCGCACCGTCGCCTCGTACGCCGGGCGCAGCGCCCTGGCGATCGCCTCCAGGTTGCCGGGAAGCGGCTTGCCGTCGCGCAGGGACTCGTAGGCCGCCTTGACGGCGCCGCAGCGCTGGTGTCCGAGGACCACGATCAGTGGGGTGCCGCTGGTCAGGGGACCGTACTCGACGGAACCGGTGACCACCGGGCCGACCGCCTCGCCGCCCGTGCGCATCACGAACAGGTCGCCGAGACCGGTGTCGAAGATCAGCTCGGGCGGCACCCGCGAGTCGATGCAGGCGAGGACCGACCCGAACGGCTCCTGCGTCTGGGCCACGAACTGCCTGCGGTCCGGATCCCGGTCGGGATGCTCCAGGCGCCCGCTCACCCAGCGCCTGTTGCCCTCCACGAGTCTCGCGTAGGCCGCCGCGGGCGTGGTCGGCCGTGCGGTGGGCGAGGCCCCGGACGCCGAGGGAGTGCCCGACGCTCTCGGTGTGGGGGAGGCCCCGGCCGCGACGGGAGCGGCCCTGGTGTGCGAGCAGCCCGCGAGCGCGGTCGTCGCCGCCGCCGCGAGTGCGCCCATGAGCAGGGCCCTGCGTTCGGGCAACCCGGTCGCGTCCATCGATGCTCTCCTCGTTCCCGCCCGCACGGGGCCTGCCTCGGGGCAGCGCCATTGTCGGGTGCGCGCCGGGCACCGGGCGGCAGGCGCGAGCCGGGAGGGCCGCGCTCGCCCCCTACGGCCCAACGACCGGGCGAGCGGTCCGGCCGGCCGGCTCGACGGCATACCGTTCCCTGCCCCTTGCATTTACGATGCCAGGACCCGCATTCACCTGGTGAATGCGAGACCAGCCAGGGGTGAGGAGCCGGAGCGCATGCACGTCCACGACCTTCGACCGGACGACGCCGCGCCCGCCGCCGCGGACATCCCGACCGGTCTCCCGCACCTGGTCGCCGCGGTGCCCCCGGAGGTCCGCGCCGCCCTGAGCCACGCCGTGCTGGGACCCCTGCTGAGGGAGGGCGCGCCTCGACCGCCATGCTGCTGAGGACCCTGGAGACGTACCTCTCCCACGACGGCTCCTGGACGCGCACCGCCGCCGCCCTGGACCTGCACGTCAACACCGTCCACTACCGGATCCGGCGCGTCGAGGACCTCACCGGCCGCGACCTGTCCCGCCTGGGCGACCGCCTGGACCTGCGCACCGCCCTCCTCGGCCACCCCCGCCCCTGACCAGGGGGCACGGGAGACGGTCTACGGCGTTCTCCCTACGGCCCGGCGGCGTCCCGCGGCGGGGCCGGGGCGTCCGGGGGCGGCAGGCAGGGCAGGCACTGGAGTGCCACCAGGGCCACGTCGTCGTTGAGGTGGCCGCCGGTGTGCCGGAGCAGGTCGGCCAGGACCCGCTGGAGGAGGGCCTCCGGATCGTTCGCGACGGTGTGCCAGGGGATGCTCCGGTCGGTGATGGAGTAGAAGGCGCCGGAACGGTCCCGGGCCTCGGCGAGGCCGTCGGTGTAGAGCAGGAAGACGTCGCGCGGGGCGTGCGGGAAGTCCTGCTGCCGGTAGGCCGCCGGGCTCAGGCTCGCCAGACCCAGCGGGGGAGCGGGGGAGCGGCTCGCGAGGAACCTCAGCCGGCTCTCGCGCAGCAGGAGCGGTGGGGGATGCCCGCAGCTGACCGTCCTCATGACGGCGTCGTCGGCCGGGAACTCCAGCAGCAGCGCGGTGATGAAGCGCTCCTGGGCGTCCGCGTCGGACGCGCTCGCCTCCGCCACGTGCCGGCGCACGCTGTTCTCCAGCGCCGCGGCCAGGTCGGGAAGGGTGGGGTACAGGTACGCCGCCTCCCGGAAGGCGCCGAGCAGGGCCGCGGCGTCGTCCAGCGCCTGCAGGCCCTTGCCCTTGACGTCCCCGATCACCAGCCGGGTGCCGTACGGCGTCCCCGCCGCGGCGTAGAGGTCGCCGCCGACCTCCGCCATGGTCTCGGCGCCGCGGTACACGGAGGCCACCTGGAGGTTCGCGATACGGCGGGGCAGCGGTCGCAGGACGACGTGCTGGGTGGCCTCGGAGACCACCCGCAGCCGGCTCGCCTCGCGCAGGATGCGCTCCCGCGTGCGGCAGGCGGCGACGAGCAGGGCGGAGACCGTCAGCAGCCCCGCGGCGTGGATCGGCAGGATGGGGGAGTGGAGCAGCCCGTCGTACAGGTCGCAGAACACGGCGCCGACCAGGGCCAGGCCCGCCACACCGGCGGTGGCCCGCGCCGTCGCCGAGACCGCCGCCACCGCGGGCACGGCGATGAGCAGGGACGCCAGGTGGACGTCGTGGGGGATGACGAGGCTGATCCCGACGATGCCGACGAGCAGCATCAAGGGGCAGGCCAGGGGAGAGGCGGCCCGCGCCCTCAGGGAACTGCTCCAGCCGCCTCCACGGCGTCGCGCATTCCTCACACCATGTGCGAACGCTCGCCGGGCGGTCCGACTTCCCGTACCGGGGATCAGGTGCCCGGCGGCGGGGCCGCCGGGCGTGTCAGCCGGCGTCGAGGACGGGGCGGGCGCCGTTCGCGGCCGCGGCGGCGGCCACCCGCTCCAGCGCCGCACGCCAGTGCTCCAGGCCCTTCGTCCGCAGGCCGACGACCTTGCCCGCGTCGTCGGCGCGGCGCAGCGCCACCGCCGCCGCGAAGTCGGGGTCGGCCTCGAACACGGTGATCTCCTCCGGCGACATGACACCGCCCTGGCAGCCGAGCGTGCGCGCGCTCTCGGGCGACAGCGCCAGGTGCGGGTCGGTGGCGGCGAGGTAGCGCTTGGCGGGGATGTGGAGCGCCACCAGGCGCGCGGTGCGCGGCCCGAGCAGGGCGGCGACGGCCGTGGCGGCGTGCTCGCCGTGCCCGGCCTCGTCGGCGGGCACCAGGTGGTGGCCGATGTCGTGCACGAGCCCGGCGACCTGGAGCTCCTCGTCGTGCGGACACCGCTCGGCGAGGACCGCGGCCACCTGCAGTCCGTGGTCGAGGATGTCCACCGGGTCACCGGAGCGGTCCGGGGTGTCCCAGACGTCCTCGCAGTCGGCCAGGAGGGCGAGGAGTGCCGCCACGGACTCCACGGGCTCGTGCGGTGTCGTCGTGCTGCTCATGACCCGATCCTGCCCCGTCCGGGCGGACGGAGGATGTACGGCGGGCGTCCGTGCGGTGGCCCGGGCCGCCGCCCTCCCCCTGCCGGACGGCGGACGGGGACGGGTACAGTCCCAGCGGCGGACGGGGAGGTGGCACGGTGCGGTCGCACGACGAGAACACCGATGGTGAGGGCACCGATGGTGGGGACACCGGCGGGGCGGTGACGGCCTTCTGGCAGGGGCTCGGGCTGCCGGGCGTCATCGACGTGCACACCCACTTCATGCCCGACCGGGTGATGGCCAAGGTGTGGGCCTACTTCGACGCGGCCGGACCGCTGGTCGGCCGGCCCTGGCCCATCGCCTACCGGGGCGAGGAGGACCAGCGCCTGGCCACCCTGCGCGGTTTCGGGGTGCGCGCCTTCACGGCGATGGTCTACCCGCACCGGCCGGCCATGGCGGCCTGGCTGAACTCCTGGGCTCTGGAGTTCGCCGCCCGAACCCCCGACTGCCTGCACACCGCCACGTTCTTCCCCGAACCGGAGGCGGCGCGGTACGTGCGCGAGGCCGTCGAGGCCGGCGCCCGCGTCTTCAAGTGCCATCTGCAGGTCGGCGCCTTCGACCCGAACGACGCCCTGCTCGACCCGGTGTGGGGGCTGCTGGCCGAGGCCGGGATCCCGGTCGTCGTCCACTGCGGGTCCGGACCCGTGCCGGCCGCGTACACCGGCCCCGGACCCATCGGCCGGCTGCTCCGGCGCCACCCGCGCCTGCGCCTGATCGTCGCGCACATGGGGATGCCCGAGTACGCGGACTTCCTCGACATGGCGGACCGCCACCCCCTGGTCCACCTGGACACCACGATGGCCTTCACCGACTTCAGCGAGGCCGACGCGCCCTTCCCCCCGGCGCTGCTGCCGCGCCTGGCGGACCTGGGCGACCGCGTCCTGTTCGGCAGCGACTTCCCCAACATCCCCTATCCGTACGCGCACGCCCTGGACGGGCTCGCCCGGCTCGGCCTGGGCGAGGAATGGCTGCGCGCCGTGTGCCACGGCAACGCGGCGCGCCTGCTCTCACTGTGACGGCCCCCGGGTGTCCCAGGGGTCCTCCAACCGCTCGCCCTCGGCCTGGGACGGCTCGGTCCTCGGCACGTCGGGGTGCTGCACGGTCCTGCTCCCCGGGGGCTCCTCGCGCTCCCCCTCGGCCTGGGACGGGGTGTGGGAGTAGATCCAGGTGTCGTCACCAGGGGTTTTGGCCTTCATCACGCGCCTCCCTAGGTCGTCCTCCCCCCATCGTCCTCCCTGGACGGCGGCCGGGCGAGAGCGGGCTGCCATGATGGGGGAGCGCCACCGTCCTACCAGCAAGAGGGCCTGTCGATGCCACCGTACGAACTCGCGGACCGACTCGTCGTCGGCGTCGCCTCCAGCGCTCTGTTCGACCTGAGCGAATCCGACGAGGTGTTCCGCGAGCACGGCGAGGAGGCGTACCGGGCCCACCAGGAAGAGCATGTGAGCCGGACGCTGCGCCCGGGGGTCGCGTTCTCCTTCATACGCCGTCTGCTGGCGCTGAACGACCTCGGTGAGCCCGGCGACCCGCTCGTCGAGGTGATCATCCTCTCGCGCAACGACCCCGACACGGGCCTTCGCGTCATGCGCTCCATCCAGACGCACGGCCTGCCGATCAGCCGGGCCATCTTCATGCAGGGCCGCTCGCCCCACCCGTTCATGCCCGCGCTGAACATGTCCCTGTTCCTGTCCGCCAACGAGGACGACGTCAGGGAGGCCGTGAGCGCCGGGCGGCCTGCGGGGCACGTCCTGGGCTCCTCGCACGCGGACGATCTCGCCGATCAGGACCTGCGCATCGCCTTCGACTTCGACGGGGTCCTCGCGGGCGACGCCTCGGAGCAGATCTACCAGAGCGACGGCCTGGAGGAGTTCCGTGCCCACGAGGCCCGCCACGCCGAGACCCCGCACGATCCCGGGCCGCTGCGCGACTTCCTCGCCGGAGTCAACCGGATCCAGCGCCGCGAGGAGGAACGCCGCAGGAGCGATCCGGGCTACCGGCCCCGCGTCCATGTCTCCATCGTCACGGCCCGTAACGCCCCGGCGCACGAGAGGCCGGTGACCAGCCTCAAGAAGTGGGGGCTGACCGTGAACGACGCCTTCTTCCTCGGCGGCATCGACAAGGGCGCCGTCATGGGGGTCCTCGATCCGCACATCTTCTTCGACGACCAGGTGACCCATCTGGAGGGCACCTCCCGCACCACTCCCAGCGTCCACGTCCCGTTCGGCAGGCTCAACCAGCGGCTGACCTGAACAGCCCGGCCGATCATGTGCGCGGCGCCGCTGACGGGGTACGTGGGCAGATATCCGAGGGAAGGACCGCCATGACGACGTACGTGATCTCCGTGCCCGGCACGTTCACCGGCACCGTCGGGGCCGGCACCAGGGCCGACCTGGCCAGGGCCCTGCGCCCGGCCGATCCGCACCGCACCCAGATGGGCGCGGAGGAGGATCTCGACGTCCTCACCGTCAACGACGACAACACGTTCACGATCCGTCTCACCGTCGAGGCGGACAGCGGACCCCACGCGGAGCAGGGCGCCAAGCACCTCGCGGACGGGGCCCTGCGGGCGGCGGGACTGGACGAGTCCACCGCTCCCCTGGGCCCCGCGGTGATCACCGGCATCGACTCCGACCTCTGACGTCCGGTCGCGGCCGGTGCGGCGGTGCCGACGCGGGGAGCGGTCCCCGCGTCGGGCCCCCGTCAACCGCACATGAGCTGACCGGCGGTGCGCTTGGCGTCCAGGACGCGGTGCACGCTGTCGTTCACCTTGGCCGCGAAGGAGGGGTCCTGCTTCATCTTGGCCTGGACGGCCTGGGTCATGGCGGCCACGACGCTCGGGTTGACGGTGAGGATCAGGTTCCCGCCCGCCGCGAGGAAGTTCACCGCCCGCTGCGCCGGGGTGAAGGCCTTCAGCGCGACCGCCTGCCCGATGTCGTCGGAGATGACCACGCCCTTGAAACCGAGCTGGTTGCGCAGCAGTTGGCCGATCACCGTCGGTGAGAAGGCCGCGATGTGCTTGGGGTCGATCTTGGAGTAGGTGGCCGACGAGACCATCACGAAGGGCGAACCGGCCTGGATGCCGCTGCGGAAGGGCATGAGGTCGGGGCTGTTCGCCGTGGTCACGGAGTCGACCACGTTCGCGGTGACGTCGGTGTTGCCGATCACGTTGCCGAGCCCGGGGAAGTGCTTGAGCGTGGTCATCACGCCCGACTGCCTGAAGCCCGCGGCGAAGGCGTTGCTGTGCGCGGCCACGGTGTCGGGTGTGTGGCCGAACTCGCGGGAGAAGGCGCCGATCGGGCGGTTGCGGGTGCCCAGGCTCGCCGGGACCACGTCGGCGATCGGCGCCAGGTTGAGGTTGAGTCCGGCGGCCTTGAGCTGCGCCGCCCACCCGGCGGCCCGGCTCTGCAGGGTCGCGGTCGACCAGCCGCCCTGGGTCAGCCCGTTGGGCATGGCCGAGAACCCGGGCCCGTTGAGGACCTGGACCTGGCCGCCCTCCTGGTCGGTGGAGACGAGCATGCCGACGCGCTTGCCGCCGACCTTGTCCGCCTGGCCCTGGACCCCGTCGACCACCTTCCTGGTGGCCGTCACACCGGCGTTGCTGCGTCCGGTGAGCATGATCGAGCCGACGTGGTTGTCCCGCAGCGTGCGTATCTGGGCCTGGTCGGGCTTGGCCGCGGATATGCCGCCCATGATCAGCTGTCCCACGCGCTGGGCGGTGGTCATGCCGGAGAAGTACCGGTCGGTGCAACTGGCGGCGGCGGGGACCGTGGAGGAGGCGGCTCCGCTGCGGCTGGGAACGGAACTCGCGGCGCTGGGGCTGGTGGTGGCCGGTCGGGAGGTGCCGCCGCCGTGCGAGGATCCTTCGCCGCAGGCGGTGGCGGCCAGCATCAGGGTGACCAGGGGGGCCGCGGTCCGCAGGGTCGTGGAGCGCAGGCTCCGGCGCCGTCGTGCACGTGCCTTCATCGATTGTTCCTCCTGCCCTTCGGAGCTTCCCGGTCCGCCCGGTGGATACGGACACGGGAGCCGGTCGCGTTCATGGGGAGCCGGGCGGCGGGGCGCGGCACGCGGATGTCGGGAACCGCGCCGGGGGCCCGGTGGCCGCCGGCCGCGCTCGGACCGGGTCTGTCGCACGCCGGCCGCCCTGGGACGTCGACATGAGCCTTGCACAGACCGTGCCGGGGTGCACCACCGAGGGGTGGGCACTCGTCCATACGGTGCGGGACTCCCCGCCGACCCGGGCAGGCGCTCCGGCTGTGCGTGGGGCAGGCCCGGGACGCCGGGCACACCCGGCAGGAGAGCGGAGACCTGCTGGGCGTCACCGCGTCAGGCCGCGGCCTCGTCCAGCACGGTGCGGATCACATGGCGCGCGTTGTGTGCCATCGCGGGATTCGTCCCGCGGTGGTACGGCAGCGCGATCAGCGCCTGCGAGAGCGTGCGGCCCCGGCCCCGGATCCAGGTGGCGTCGTCCACGGCGAGCGTCTCGCGGAAGACCTCCCTGGCGTCGGCGGGCAGCAGGTTCCACGCCGGGAACAGATCGCAGGCGGGATCGCCCACGCCCGCACATCCGAAGTCGATGACCGAGGCCAGTGCGCCCCGGTCGTCCACCAGCAGGTTGCCCGGCATCAGGTCGGCGTGCAGCCACACCGGCGGCCCGTCCCACTCCGGGGCACACAGCGTCTCCTCCCACACGGCGGTCACGGCATCGCAGTCGACGCCCTCCGCCGGGATGTCACGCAGCAGGCCGATCGCCTCACGGGTCTCGGCGTCCAGGGAGGCGACGGGTCCGCCCCGGTGCGCCGTCGGCGCGCCCGGCAGCGTGATGCTCCGCATCGCCGCCACGAAGGCGGCCAGATCCCGGGCCAGCGGCACGGGCGCCGTCACGGCGCCCTCCGCCGGGTGTCCGCCCGGCAGCCACCGGTAGACCGACCACGCCCACGGGTACCCGAGGGCCGGTTCCCCGGCTCCGAGCAACTCGGGTACGGGCGTGGGCAGATGGGGGGCCAGGCGCGGGAGCCACTCGTGCTCCAGCGGCACGTCGTCCGCCCCGCCCCGCGTACGTGGCAGTCGGACAACCATGTCATCGCCCAGTCGGTACATGGCATTGACCGTGCCGCCGGAGGGCAGGTGCCGTACGGCCAACCCCTGCCAGCGAGGAAACTGACGGGCAATCAACTCCCTTACCAGGACGTCGTCCAGACCGTCCGCCCCGGAAGGCTCCGTGTCGTCACTCATGATCGACATCCGATCATCGGGCGCGGAGGGACGTCAACCGGCAGGGGTGCGGGCCTCGGTGCGTCCTGTGCGCCGTAGGAATGGCATTTGGCGCCATTCCGTGGTGTCGCGGTTGCGGTGATCCGGTGATCGATCGTCGTCTGTGGTGAATTGGCTGCGTTCGATGTGAACCGCGCGATCTCGGGAGATTTCCGTATGCCGTTCGTCCGATCCCCTGGGGGATCCAGACGCGTCCCCGCAAGGATGCGTGCAGTCCGATTGTCGCAACGCTGGCTGTCCGTCGGCTTCGGTGCGCTGCTCCTCGCGAGCCCGACGGGCGCCGGGGCCGTCCCGTCGTCCTTCGCCCCCGCCGCCGGCGCCACCTCCGTGCCCGCGGCGCGCGAGAGGGCCGCCGCGCCGCTGGAGTGCACCGGCGACACCATCTACGCCCTGCAGAACGGAGCCAACGCGTCCGCGGACGGCACCCTGCTCGCGCTCAACACGCACACCCTGCAGACGGATTCGCCGACCGTGACGGCGACCGTGGTCAGCAAGATCCCGCAGGGCGGTCAGACCAACGCCCTGGGCGTGCTACCGGGCGGAGAAGGCGCGTTCCTCGTGAACAGGACGGGTTCGGCGTCCTCGATCGTGGTGCACGGCTACGACGCGAGCACCGGAACCTGGACGCAGTACGCGGGCACGACTCCCGGAAGCGGCGTGGTCGTCGTCGCCGGCGCGATCGACCCGGCCTCCCGGATCTACTACTACGCCGTGCTCGGCAGCGGCACGGCCACCACCCCGGGCCAGGTCACGGTCTACGGTTTCAACACGGTGACCAAGCAGGCGATCCCGGGCGTCATCGCCCGCTTCGACATGCCCATCACCAGCAGGGCCAGCGCCAACGGCGACATCGCCTTCGACGGCTCCGGCAACCTGTACGTCGTGACCTCCGCCAACGGCGCCGACAACGCCGCCATCGGCGTCGTCCAGGGGCCCCTGCCTACCACCGGTTCGCAGACGGGCGCGCAGCTGCAGATGAAGCGGCTGACCACCATCGCCAACCCCCAGCAGCGCCAGTACAACGGGATCGCCTTCAGCAACGACGGCGAGCTGTTCATCGAGTTCAGCGATCCGAACTCCAGCCAGACCTATCTGCAGGCGGTCAACCCGAACACCGGTGCCCTGATCGCCCAGCCGAAGCTGCTGTCGGACACGACGTTCACCTCCGTGGACCTCGGTGCCTGCTCGACCAACCCCTCGCTCGTCCTGCAGAAGAACATCGTGGGGCGCTTCGAGACGTCGACCGACTCCCATGACCAGTTCCACCTGGCCATCGCGGGCGCGGGCGACCAGTCCGGTACCAGCGCGACCACCACCGGCGACAGCACCGGGGTGCAGTCCCAGGTGGCGGGACCGGTCGTGGGCGTGGCCGACACGACGTACCACCTGTCCGAGACCGCCGTGGCCGGGGGCGACCTCGGCGACTACACCACGGACTACGCCTGCGTGGACACGGCCAACGAGGACGCCCCCGTCACCTCGGGTTCCGCCACCTCGTTCGAGCTGAACTTCCCGCGCACCGAAGCCGGCCGCAACAGCCCGCGCATCGTGTGCACGTTCACCAACACGCCGGTCGCCGCGGCTCCGGCGATCACCCTGGACAAGTCCGCCTCCCCGACCCAGGTGTCGGCGGCGGGACAGGACGTCTCCTACACGTTCGTGGTGACCAACCCCGGCAACGTGACACTGACCGGCATCGCCGTGGCGGAGACGGCGTTCTCCGGGAGCGGCACCAGGCCCGACATCTCCTGTCCGGCGTCGTCGCTCGCCCCCGGCGGGTCCATGACCTGCACGGCCGACTACCGCACGACCCAGGCCGACGTGAACGCGGGCCGGATCACCAACACCGCGCGGGCCACCGGCACTCCGCCGTCCGGTCCGGCGGTCTCGGCGACGTCGAGCCAGACGGTGACGGCACAGCAGAGCCCGAGCCTGTCGCTGGCGAAGACGGTGGTCGGTGACGGCGGTGACTTCCGGGTCGGCGAGGTGCTGACCTACTCCTTCCTGGTCCACAACACCGGCAACGTCACGCTGAACCACGTGGACGTCGCCGACACCGCGTTCTCGGGATCGGGCACCCCGCCCGAGATCTCCTGCCCGGAGGACACGCTCGCGCCCGACGAGTCGATGACCTGCACGGGGCAGTACGTCGTGACCCAGGCCGACGTGGACGCCGGTCTGATCACCAACACCGCCGTGGCCACCGGGACGCCCCCGAGCGGGACGGCGACCGAGTCCAACGAGGCGTCGGCGCGGTTCACCCCCGCGAGGAACCCCGCGCTCTCGCTGCTGAAGACCGCGACCCCGGCCGTGGTGACGGCGGCGGGCCAGGAGGTCTCCTACGGCTACCAGGTGACGAACACCGGCAACGTGACGCTGAGGGGTCTGGACGTCGAGGACACCGACTTCAGCGGGTCCGGGACACCCCCCGCGATCACCTGCCCGAGCACGGCGCTCCCCGTCGGCGAGACGGTCACCTGCACCGCCACCTACACCGTCACCCAGGCGGACATGGACGCCGGCCAGGTCACCAACGCGGCCCGCGCCACGGCGACGGCCGCCGGCGGCGGCGCGGTGAGCGCGACCGCCGACGCGTCGGTGACGGCACGCCAGGAGTCGGGCATCGCCCTCACCAAGACCGCGTCGCCCGCCACGGTCACCGCCGCGGGCCAGCAGGTGTCGTACTCCTTCGCGGTCACGAACACCGGCAACGTGACGCTGTCCGGCGTCGCGGTGGCGGAGACGGCGTTCTCCGGCACCGGCACCGCGCCGCAGATCTCCTGCCCCGCGTCGTCCCTGCCCCCCGGCGGGTCGATGACCTGCACGGCGCTCTACTCCGTGACGCAGGCCGACGTCGACACCGGCGAGATCACCAACACCGCGCGCGCCACCGGCACTCCGCCGTCCGGGCCCGCCGTGTCGGCGACCTCGGGGCAGACCGTGACGGCGCAGGAGTCGGCGAACCTGACCGTGGTCAAGACGGTGGTCGGCGACGGCGGCGACTTCCGGGTCGGCGAGGTGCTGACCTACTCCTTCCTGGTCCACAACGACGGAAACGTGACCCTGGGCGAGGTGGGCGTCAGCGACATCGCGTTCTCCGGCAGCGGCACACCGCCCGAGATCTCCTGCCCCCGCACCAGCCTGGCCCCGGGCGACTCGACGACCTGCACGGCGCAGTACGTCGTGACCCAGGCGGACACCGACGCGGGCCTGATCACCAACACCGCCCGCGCCACCGGTACCCCGCCCGGCGGCACCCCCGTCACCAGCCAGTCGACGAGCACCTTCACCCCCCGGGTGAACCCGTCCCTGACGCTGCTCAAGACGGCCGTGCCCGGCACGGTCACCGCCGCCGGTCAGCACATCTCCTACACCTACCAGGTCACCAACACCGGCAATGTGACGATGTCCCATGTGAGCGTCGGGGAGGTGGAGTTCACCGGCACCGGGCCGGCCCCCGAGGTGTCGTGCCCGCAGACGGTGCTGGCGCCCGGGGTGTCGATGCTCTGCACCGGGGAGTACACCGTCACGCAGTCCGACCTGAGCCGGCCGGAGATCTCCGACACCGCGCGGGCCGCCGGTGATCCCCCGACCGGGGCGACGGTCACCTCGACCTCCACCGCCACGACGACCGTGACGCACGTCTACGCCGCCGGCATCACCCTGGACAAGACCGGCTCGCTGGACAAGTGGCGCGCCGGCGGCGGCGGTGGTGGCGGCCATGACGGCGGGCGGATCACGTACCGCTTCGTGGTCACGAACACCGGCGACGTGCCGCTGACGGACGTCAAGGTGACCGAGACCCGGTTCACCGGGACCGGAGGCTCGCCGAGGATCTCCTGCCCCCGCGCGACGCTCGACCCGGGCGCGTCGATGACCTGCACGGCCGTCTACCGGATCACCTCCTCGGACGCCCGTGCCCGATCGGTGGAGAACACCGCCGAGGCCACCGGCACACCCCCCACCGGGCCCGCCGTGACGGCCGTGTCCAGCGCGAGGGTGAAGACCCCCAAGCCCTCGAAGCCGTCCAAGCCCTCCAAGCCGTCCAAGCACTCGAAGCACTCGAAGCACTCGAAGTCTTCGAAGGGCCACCGCTGGTAGCGGCGGACGGACCGGACGCCGGGTCCCGCCCTCATCCGATGAGGGCGGGACCCGCGTGTGTGCGAGGGCCCGTGCGCGTTCCCGGCGTCGCGGCACGCCCCCGACTCCCCGTGATCGGCGTCCGGCAAGGATAGAAAGGGGGTATGCGCGGAGCTTCAGGGCGATTCAGTGGCAGATCGCCCCATGTGCCTGATCCTTCGAGGGCGAAGGGGCCGGAACGGGGTCCGCGCTCCCTGCCGTGGGTGCGCAGCCTCGCCGGCCAGGTGTTCCTGCTGCAACTGGCGGTCGTCGTCCTGCTCGTGGCCGCGGCGGTGGCGGCCCTCGTGGTGCAGGCCGGGCGTGACAGCATGGCGGACGCCCGGCACCGCACGCTCGCCGCGGCCCAGGCGTTCGCGAACTCCCCGGGCATCGTGGAGGCGCTGAGGAGTTCCGACCCCACCTCGGTGCTCCAGCCGTACGCCGAACGCGCGCGCAAGGCCGCCGGGGTGGACGCCGTCATCGTCTACGCGCTGGACGGGATCGCGCTCACCAACAGCGACCCGAACCAGATCGGCAAACACGTCATCGGTCCCTACGGGGAGGCGGCCGACGGCAAGGCGTTCACTCGGACCTTCCAGGGAACCCTCGGTCTCTCCGTGGTCTCCGCGGTCCCCGTCAGGGCGCCCGACGGGTCGGTGGTCGCCATCGTCTCCGCGCCCGTCACGGTGGAGAAGGTGCAGCACACGCTCAACCAGCAGGTGGCCGTCCTGTTCGGCGGTGCCGCCGGCGCGCTCGTGATCGCCGCGGGCGGCGCCGGCCTGGTGAGCCGCCGGCTGCGGCGCCAGACCCATGGACTGGGGCCGGCCGAGATGACCCGGATGTACGAGCACCACGACGCGGTCCTGCACACCGTGCGGGAGGGAGTGCTCATCCTCGGGGCCGACGGCGTCCTGGTGCTCGCCAACGACGAGGCACGGCGGCTGCTGGACCTTCCGGCGGACGCGGAGGGGCGCCGCGCCGCGGAGCTGGGCCTGGAGGACAACCTCGTCCGCTTGCTGGCCTCCGACCGCCCGGCCACCGACGAGGTGCATCCGGCCGGCGAGCGGCTCCTCGCGGTCAACAAGCGGCTCACCGGACCCCACGGCCCGGACGGCAGTGTGATCACCCTGCGCGACACCACCGAGCTGCGCGCCCTGTCCGGCAGGGCGGAGGTCGCACGCGAACGGCTGAAGCTGCTCTACGACGCCGGGGCGCGCATCGGCACCACCCTGGACGTGGAACGCACCGCCGGGGAACTGGCGGACGTCGTCGTGCCGCGGTTCGCCGACGCCGTCACCGTCGAGCTGCTGGAGCCGGTGCTGCGCGGCGAGGAGTCGCCCGCCGCCCCGGCCCCGATGCGGCTCGTCGCGGTCCAGGGAGCGCCCGAGACCCGCCCGGACCACCCCGTCGGGCTGATCCCGTTCGTCGTCACCAGCCCCGTGTGCGCCGAACTCTCCGAGGGGCCGGCGGTCCTGGTGACCGACCCGGCCGCGTTCGACGGCTGGCGCACCCCGGACGCCGGGCGCGTCGAGCGGATGCGGGAACTGGGCGTGCACTCGCTCCTGGTGGTGCCCCTGCGGGCGCGCGGGGTGCTGCTCGGCATCGCCGACTTCTGGCGGGTGGAGGGCTCCCCGCCGTTCGACGACGAGGACGTCTCCTGCGCCGAGGAACTCGCCGCCCGGGCGGCCGTGTGCATCGACAACGCGCGCCGCTACACCCGCGAGCACAGCACGGCCGTCGCCCTCCAGCACAGTCTGCTGCCCCGCGGGGTGCCCGAGCAGTCCGCTCTGGAGGTGGCCTACCGCTATCTGCCGGCCCAGGCCGGTGTCGGCGGCGACTGGTTCGACGTCCTCCCGCTGTCCGGCGCCCGGGTGGCGCTGGTGGTCGGCGACGTTGTCGGGCACGGGCTGCACGCCGCGGCGACCATGGGCAGACTGCGCACGGCGGTGCACAACTTCTCCGGCCTGGACATGCCCCCCGAGGAACTGCTGGGCCGACTGGACGAGCTGGTGGCCGAGATCGACGCGGAGGAGGGCGCGGCCGAGGGGGACGGGCAGGGGATGGTCACGGGCGCGACCTGCCAGTACGGCGTCTACGATCCCGTCCAGGGGCGGCTGACCATCGCCACCGCGGGCCATCCGGGCCCGGCCGTCGTCCGGCCCGACGGCACCGTGGACTTCCCCCAGCTGCCCATCGCCCCACCGCTGGGTCTGGGCGCCGGCATGCCCTTCGAGTCCGCCGAGCTGACCGTGCCCGAAGACTCCGAACTGGTGCTCTACACCGACGGCCTGTTCGAGGACCGCGACCTGGACGCGGGTCTGGCGGCCCTGCGCGCCGCCCTCGCCGCGTCCGCGGCGGGGCGGCGCACCCCCGAGGAGACCTGCACGGCGGTGCTCGAAGCCATGCTGCCCACCCGGCCCCGGGACGACATCGCGCTCCTGGTGGCCCGCACCCGGCGGCTCCCCGAGGCCCAGGTCGCCCAGTGGCAGGTTCCCCGGGACCCGGCGGCGGTGGCCCGGGTGCGCTCCGCGTGCGCCCGCCGGCTGGCGGAGTGGGGCGTGGGCGACGCCGCCTTCACCGCCGAACTCATCCTGAGCGAGCTGATCACCAACGCCATCCGCTACGGCAGCGAACCCATCGGCGTCCGGGTGATCCGCGATCGTTGCCTGATCTTCGAGGTCTCCGACGCCAGCAGCACCTCGCCCCGGCTGCGCCGCGCGCGCGTCACCGACGAGGGCGGGCGAGGACTCTTCCTGGTGGCCCGGCTCGCCGAACGCTGGGGAACCCGCTACACCCCGACCGGAAAGGTCATCTGGGCCGAGCAGTCCCTCCACGCGGGCACCGCCCCCGAGTCGGACGTCCTCGGGGAGGCCCTGCTGGACCAGTGGGACGACGTCGGGCCGTGAGCCGAGCGCGCGCCGTCACCGGCCCCCGCACCGGGTGCCCGGGTACGCTGGCCTCGGCGGCCCCTTGACTCGTATCCCACTCGCTGGAGCCGACGTGAGCGCACCCCGTGCCCGAGCAGCGGCCGTACTCGGCTGCCTCGTCCTGGTGGCACTGGGCGCCGGGGCCTGCGGGAGCCCTTCGGCCGCCCCGACCGAGCCCCCCTCGAAGGCCACCTCGGCCAAGGACGCGGGCGGGATGTCCGCGCTGGTCACCGCCGCGCGGCGGGAGGGCGCGCTGACCGCGATCGCGCTTCCCCGTGACTGGGCCAACTACGGCGGCCTGATCAGCGGCTTCGAGAAGAAGTACGGCATCCGGGTCAGGGTCGAGAACCCGGACGGCCACAGCGAGGACGAGATCAACGCCGTCAAGGAGCGGGGCCACCGCCCCGACGCCCCCGACGTGATCGACGTGGGCGACACGTTCGCGCGGGCGGCCGCGCGGCAGGACCTGCTCGCGCGCTACAAGGTCCTCCCCTACGACTCGATCCCCGCGGAGCAGAAGGACACCGACGCGCACTGGTACAACAACTACGGGGGCTACATCTCGATCGGCTGCGACGCACGGCGCGTCAAGCCGTGCCCGGAGACCTTCAGCGACCTGCTCAAGCCCGTCTACGCGGGCCGGGTCGCGCTCGAGGGCGACCCGGCCCGCTCCGAGGCCGCCTTCTCCGGCGTCTTCGCGGCGGCACTGGCGAACAACGGGTCCTTCGACGACATCCAGCCGGGCCTGGACTTCTTCGCCGACCTCGCCAGGAAGGGCAACTTCAACCCCCTGGCGTCCACCATGGAGACGGTCGCCGACGGCCGTACGCCCGTCAGCGTGAACTGGGACTACCTCAACCTCGCGTACGGGCAGCAGCTGCGCGACCGCCGGGTGGACTGGCGGACCGCGATCCCCTTCGACGGGAGCTACGCCCAGTACTACGCGCAGGCGGTCAGCAAGAACGCCCCGCACCCGGCGGCGGCGCGCCTGTGGCAGGAGTACCTCTTCAGCGCCGAGGGCCAGAACCTCCGCCTGCTCGGCTACGCCCGCCCCGTGCTCCTGGACGCCATGAAGGCCGCCGGCACCCTCGACCTGGCGGCCGCGGCACGACTGCCGGCCGTGGAGGGAACGCCGCAGTTCCCCACGGACGCGCAGTTGAACAAGGCGTGGGCGACCGTCGTCAAGGGCTGGCCGAGAGCCGTGTCGGGCTGACGTCCGGACGGCGGCGTCCGGACGTCATACGGAGGGACGTCACACGAAGAAGGCGTTCATGCCGTCGACGTCGGAGAGGTAGGTCTCGATGGACTCCACCCTGCCGTCCCTCAGGGCGCAGACGGTGGCGAGGTGCTCGTCCAGCACCACGTCCCCCCGGCGGGCGGTGTTGTGCAGCGAGAGCGCCACGTTGTGCGCGCTGACCAGGATGTGGAGCAGCTCGAAGGACAGCCCGTAGCCGGCGATCCTGCGGGCCCGCTCCACGATGGCGTCGGCGCCCTCGACCCGGCCGGAGACCGTGTTGTCGCCGGGCAGGACCCAGACCGCGTCGTCGTGCAGAAGGGCGCGGATCCCGTCCCAGTCGGCCCGGGTGAGCGCGGTGTGGAAGGCCTCGCCCACGCGCTGCCTGTCGTGGTGATCGGTCATGGGGATGCTCCTCGGTCCGGGCGGATCAGATTGTTCGTATGTTCGCGAACTGTTCGCGACGTCGCTCACGGTAGACCGCCCGCCGCTCCACGTCAAAGTTCGAGTACCATCGAACTGTGAGCACGTTGAGAACCCCGCGCACCGAGGACATCCGCCTCACCGAGGTGCTGGAGGCCCTGGCGCACCCCGTGCGCCTGCTGGTGGTGCACCGGCTCGCCGCACGCCACCCGACCGGGGAGGAGATCGCCTGCGGGGACCTGCTCCCGGAGGTCGCCAAGTCCACGGCGAGCCACCACTGGCGGGTCCTGCGGGAGGGCGGAGTCGTCCACCAGCGCCGCGACGGACGGCGGCTGATGCTGAGCCTGCGCCGCGAGGATCTCGACCGGCGCTTCCCCGGCCTCCTCGACCACGTCCTGGCGGCGGCCGAGCGCGACCCCGGCATCGGGACCGCGCCGCACGCCCCGACCGCCTGACGCCCACCGCCCCCGACCACCGCCTGGCCTCTCACCATGCCGTTCCCCGCGCCCGCCGCCCGCCTGCACCGCGTCGCCGTCCTCGTGCTCGACGGCGCGAAGCCGCTCGACGTCGGCATCCCCGCACAGGTCTTCACGACCCGGGCGAGCATGCCGTACGAGGTCCGCGTGTGCGGTGCGGCCCCCGGGCTCGTGACCGGCGGCGACGGGCTGTCGTACCACGTCGCCCACGGCCTGGACGCGCTCGCCTGGGCGGACATCGTCTTCATCCCCGGCTACCGCTCCCCGGACCGCGAGGACCCCCCGCGGCCCGTCGTGGACGCGCTCTTCGCGGCCCACGACCGGGGCGCACGGCTCGCCGCCATCTCCACCGGCGCCTTCGCGCTCGCGGCCACCGGGCTGCTGGACGGCAAGCGGGCCACGACGCACTGGCACTACACGGCGGCCCTCGCGGCACGGCATCCGCTCGTGCGGGTGGACGAGAACGTGCTGTTCGTGGACGAGGGCAGCGTCCTGACCTCGGCCGGCGCCGCCTCCGGCATCGACCTGTGCCTGCACATCCTGCGCGGCGACCTCGGGGTGGCCGCCTCCAACCACGCGGCCCGCCGCCTGGTGGCCGCCCCCTACCGCAGCGGCGGCCAGGCGCAGTACGTGCCGCGCAGCGTGCCCGAGCCGCTCGGGGAGCGGTTCGCGGCCACCCGTGAGTGGGCGCTGCACCGGCTCGGCGAACCCCTCACCCTGGACGTGCTCGCCCGGCACGCGGCGGTGTCGCCCCGCACGTTCTCCCGGCGGTTCGTGGAGGACACCGGCTACACGCCGATGCAGTGGGTCATGCGCGCCCGCATCGACCTCGCGCGCGCACTCCTGGAGCGCTCCGAGCGCAGCGTGGAGCAGATCGCCGCCGATGTCGGGCTGGGCACCGGCGCCAATCTCCGACTGCACTTCCAGCGCATCCTCGGCACCAGCCCCAGCGACTACCGGCGCACCTTCACCCAGGGCGAATAGCCCCCGCGCGGCGTCCGGGGCCGTGCGACGCACCCCGTGGCGTGATCCTTGCGAACCGTGGCGCTCGCGCCACTGCCCCGCCCCCGCGGCACCGGTGAATCTTGGTGGCGAACCGAAAGGACGCTCTTCATGACTCGCATCGCCATCAACGGATTCGGCCGCATCGGACGCAATGTGCTGCGCGCGCTCCTCGAACGCGACAGCGATCTCGAGGTGGTCGCGGTCAACGACCTCACCGAGCCCGCCGGACTCGCGCGCCTGCTCGCCTACGACTCGACGGCGGGCCGCCTCGGCCGCCCGGTGACCGTCGACGGGGACACCCTCGTGGTCGACGGCCGGCGCATCAAGGTGCTCGCCGAGCGTGAGCCGTCCCAGCTGCCCTGGGCCGACCTCGGCGTCGACATCGTGCTCGAGTCCACCGGCCGCTTCACCTCGGCGAAGGCGGCCCGCGCGCACCTGGACGCGGGCGCCAGGAAGGTGCTGGTCAGCGCCCCGTCGGACGGCGCGGACGTCACCCTCGCGTTCGGTGTCAACACCGACGCGTACGACCCGGCCGTGCACACCGTGGTCTCGAACGCCTCCTGCACCACCAACGCCCTCGCGCCGCTGGCCGCGGTGCTGGACGAACTCGCCGGCATCGAGCACGGCTTCATGACGACGGTGCACGCCTACACCCAGGAGCAGAACCTCCAGGACGGCCCGCACCGCGACGCCCGCCGCGCCCGCGCCGCCGGTGTCAACATCGTCCCGACCACGACCGGCGCGGCCAAGGCGATCGGCCTCGTGCTGCCGGGCCTGGACGGCAAGCTGTCCGGCGACTCGATCCGGGTACCGGTCCCGGTCGGCTCGATCGTCGAGCTCAACACGACCGTCGCCCGCGAGGTGACCCGCGAGGACGTGCTCGCGGCGTACCGCGCGGCCGCCGAGGGGCCCCTGGCCGGTGTCCTGGAGTACTCGGAGGACCCGCTCGTGTCCTCCGACATCACCGGCAACCCGGCGTCCTCCATCTTCGACTCCGACCTCACCCGGGTCGACGGGCGCCATGTGAAGGTGGTCGCCTGGTACGACAACGAGTGGGGCTTCTCCAACCGGGTGATCGACACGCTGGAGCTCCTCGCCGCGGGCTGAGCACCGACCCTCCCACCAGGGCAGGAGCCCGGCGGCATCGATCCGGATGCCGTCGGGCTCCTTGGCGTACCGCACGGTGAGCATGTCGATGGCCGTCCTGCCCGCACCGCCGCGCCGTGATGTTCCCGGCGCGCGGGGTACACGGCAGGGGTCCGGCACGAAGTGAGGTGAGCCCGATGCCCGCGGGGTTCAGCCGCAAACGCGAGCGGCAGTACGAGCACATCAAGGACAGCGCCCTGGAGCGCGGCGAGAGCGAGCAGCGGGCGGAGGAGATCGCCGCGCGCACGGTCAACAAGGAACGCGCCCGCGCGGGCGAGTCGAGGACGGCGAGCCGCAGCTCCCTGGACGACATGTCCTCCGGCGAGCGCGGCGGCAGGCGCTCGGGCGAGGGCGCCCAGGGGCCGACGTACGACCAGCTCTACGCCGAGGCCCGGCGGCGCCACGTCGAAGGCCGCTCGCACATGAACAAGGCCGACCTCAAGAGGGCACTGGAACGCTGACACGGCTTCTGCGCCGGGGGCACGCCTGGCACACTGCTGCCCGTGCCCTCAGAGCTCAGGATCGGGCTGCTCGGTGCGGCCGGCGTCGCACCGGCCGCGCTGATCGGACCGGCGCGGCGGACCCCGCGCGTCGCCGTGACCGCCGTCGCGGCCCGCGACCGTACGCGCGCGCAGGCGTTCGCACGCACCCACGGCATTCCCGTCGTGCACACCGGCTATGACGCGCTGCTCGCCGACCCCCGGGTGGACGCCGTGTACGTGCCGCTGCCCAACGGGCTGCACGCCGAGTGGACGCTGAAGGCCCTCGCGGCCGGCAAACACGTCCTGTGCGAGAAGCCGTTCACCGCCAACCGGGCCGAGGCCGAGCGGGTGGCGGACGCCGCCGACGCCGCCCTCGCACGCGACGGACTGGTCGCGATGGAGGCGTTCCACTACCGCCACCACCCCCTCGCCGAGCGCATGCGCGAGATCGCCACGAGCGGGGAGCTGGGCGAACCGCGCCGCGTCGAGGCCGACCTGTGCTTCCCCCTGCCCCGATTCGGCGACATCCGCTACGACTACGGGCTGGCGGGCGGCGCGACGATGGACGCCGGCTGCTACGCGGTGCACGTCGCCCGGCTGCTGGGCCCCGGAGAGCCGTCGGTGACCTCGGCGACGATGCTGACGCTGCGCCGGGATCCGCGCGTCGACCGTGCCATGTCCGCCGAACTCGCCTTCCCGGGCGGCGCGACGGGGCGCGTCCGTGCCTCGATGTGGTCGCGCCGACTGCTGTCCGTCCGGGCCCGTGTGGTGGGGACGGAGGGCGAGATGAAGGTGACCAACTTCGTGATGCCCCAGTTCCACCACCGGTTGACGGTTCGTACGCTCCGGGGCCCAGGAAGACGCTCGGTGCGCGCCGAGCGGGTCCCGCGCAGGCCGTCGAGCTACGCGTGCCAGTTGGCGGCGTTCGCCGCGGCGGCACTCGACGGCGCACCGGTGCTCACCTCCGCCCGGGACGCCGTCGCGACGATGGGCGTCCTCGACGACATCTACCGCGCCTGCGGGTTGCCGCCACGTGGCGGGAAGGGAAACCAGGGCCCCGCCCGATGAGGGCGGTCCGCCCGGGAACGGCCCGCCGGCCCGCAGGGGCACCGGCGTTTTCCGTCCGGCATTCCCGGTGAAAAGACAACTGGCCCGTCGGGCAGGTCTTCGAGGAAACGATTTGGCGACTGCGAATTCTCCCGCCAAGGGCGGCTGAATCGTATCTCCTTCCCGCCGGGCGCCGCCGACCTGGGGCGCGCGCCGGAGTACCCCCCGTCCCGAGGGTCGCCCCACTGTGCGCCGATTAGCGTCAGAGAATTGCTCGACGAGCGCGCGCTCTTTTCGTGCCCCAGTGCCCCGTTTCTTTCGGCCCTTTACGGCGGATAGCTTTGTTGCGCCCTTCGGATTCCTCAAACCGTGGATATCCTGGCCGGTTTGTCCGGCCCCTCGGTGAGTGAGAGGTGGTGCACCCATGTCCTCCGTCGGCCTCGTGCTGCTCAAAGGCGGCCCGAGTGATGCTCCGCAGGTGGTGTTCGCGCCACCCGGGGGAGTGGGCGCTCCGGTCAAACTCGAATACCGCGACGGCTATGACCACTACGAATTCACCGGCGAGTTCAGCGACATCGGAGCGGGTCCCATGCCGGTCTACCAGTGGTCCTGTCACACCCGCTACGCGGAATGACCCCGTGGATTCAAGCACACGACACAAGAAGGAGGAAGTATGCGCACAGGAGTGTCCCCGACGGACGTCATGGTGACCGGAATGGGCTTCTGCCTGCCGGGCGGCAGCCGACCCGTGTTCACCGCGGACGACGTCTGGGAAGTGGCGTCGCAGGGGAGATCCTGCCTCGCCCACGACGATGTCTACTACGGTGCCGTCGATCTGTCGCGGAGCATGTTCGACACACGCCTGCCGGATGTTCCGCCCACCTTCTCCCGGCACTACACCAACGCCCACAGATTCGGCCTGGTGTCCCTGGTGGAGGCGTGCGCGGACGCCGGACTCGACTTCCGCGCGGGCGACCTGACCCGGGCAGCCGTGCTGGCCGGGCGCGGCGGCGTGGACGCCAACGTCGAGCCGTACATGGCGGTCCTGACGGCGGATCCGCTGACCACCAGCCCCGAGGAGGCCATGGAGATCTTCGTGCGGGGGCAGCAGGGGCTGACCCCGTCCGACGTCTCCCTGGTGCAGGGAGCCCTCCTGCGGTCCACCGGCCCCTGCTTCACCGTGTCCTGCGGATGCGCCTCCTCCGCCGTGCAGTTGGGCAACGCCCGCCGACTCGTCAGCGACGGTGTGGTCGACCTGGCCGTCGTGTCCGGCGTGGACCTCTTCGGCCTGGACGTCATCCTCAACGTCCAGCGGTTGCTGCGCTCCGCCCAGGGGGCGTACGACACCGTCAGGGTCGAGGGGATGCCGGAACTCCTGCCGTCATTCGACCGGTTGATGCGCCCCTACGACCGCCGCGCGGACTGCGTCAACCACGGCGAGGGCGCGGCCACGCTCATCCTGGAGTCCCGCGCACACGCCGACGCGCGCGGCGCGCGCGCCCATGGGCGGGTACTGGCCCACGCCATGACCCGCGACGGCCTGACCAACCCCCTGGCCAGCGACGACAGCGGATCCTCCCTGGTGGACGCCGTACGGCTGTCCCTGGGGGACCGCTGGGACCTCGCGCAGGTGCCCTACGTGCACGGTGGCAGCGACGGCGACGTGGTCGTCACCGCCTTCGAGGCGAACGCGATCCGGCGACTGTACGGACCCGACAGCGGCGTGTTGGTGACCTCGCAGGAGGCCTGCTTCGGCCACAACGGCGCCCCCGCGGGCTGCGTCGGCGTGGCGCTCAGTCTGCTCATGATGCAGCGGCACCTGGTCTGCCCGACGGCGAACTGCGAGGAGCCCGCCGAAGGACTCCCCTTCGACCCCGTCCCGGGGACGAGCGGCCGCCCGCTCGACTTCGACTACGCGCTGACCTGCAACTACCAGATCGGTGGAACGAAGAGCGTGATCCTCGTGGGCAGTCCGGACGCCGTCTGACCTCCGCGCACCGCCGGGAACGCACGCACAACGACGTCAGGAAGAGGAGAGAACCGTGGAACAGAACATGCGCGGGACCACGCGTCCGGGCCGCGAGAGCGTCGCCGTCATCGGCATGGGCTGCCGGCTGCCCGGCGACACCGACTCGCCCGCCGCCCTGTGGCGGTTGCTGGCCGCGGGGCGTGACGCGGTCACGGACCCACCTCCCGGCCGCCGGGACACCGGGCGGTCGAAGGGGGCGGCGCCGCCCCGGCAGGGCGGCTGGCTGAGAGACATCGCCGGATTCGACGCCGATTTCTTCGGGGTGTCGGGACGTGAGGCGGACATCCTCGACCCGCAGCACCGACTGCTCCTCGAGGTGTCCTGGGAGGCACTGGAGCACGCCGGCCTGCCCCCGGACGGCCTCGCGGGCACGCCGACGGGAGTGTTCACCGGACTGAGCTACACCGACTACATGGACCGCCTGGCCGGGCACCCCAAGGAACTGGAAGGGGCGGTCCTGACGAACGGCCACTGCGTGGCGCCCGGACGCATCTCCTACCTGCTCGGACTCCAGGGGCCTTCGGTGGCCCTCGACACGGCCTGCTCGTCCTCCCTGGTCGCCCTGCACCTGGCCGCGCAGGCTCTCCGCAGCCAGGAGTGCGACCTCGCCCTCGCCGGCGGTGTCACGCTGATGCTCGCCTCCCGCACGACACGCTCGTTCCAGCGGATGGGCATGCTGTCGCCGACGGCACGCTGCCACGCGTTCGACGCGGCGGCCGACGGCTTCGTGCGCGGTGAGGGATGCGCCGTCGTCGTCCTCAAGCGCCTCACCGACGCCGTCCGCGACGGCGACCGGGTGCTCGCCGTGGTCAGAGGATCCGCCGTCAACCAGGACGGCCGCTCGGACGGCCTGGCCGCACCGTCCGCGGCCGCCCAGCGGGCGCTGCTGCGCCGGGCCCTCGACCACGCCGGGGTCGACCCCGGCGACGTGGGCATGATCGAGGCGCACGGCACGGGCACCCCGGTCGGCGACCCGGTGGAGTTCAGCAGCCTCGCCGACGTCTACGGCACGGGCCGTGACCGCTGCGCGCTGGGCTCGGTCAAGACCAACCTCGGCCACCTGGAACCCGCCGCCGGAGTCACCGGGCTCATCAAGGCGGTGCTCAGCCTCCGCCAGGGCGTCGTCCCGCCCAGTCTGCACTTCACCCGCTGGAATCCGGCCATCGACGCCGACCGGACGCGCCTGTTCGTGCCGGACCGGCTCACCGACTGGCCCACACGGTCCGCGACACGGCTCGCGGCCGTCTCCTCGTTCGGCTTCTCGGGCACCAACGCCCATGTGCTGCTGGAGCAGGCGCCGCTCCTGCGGCTGCCCCGCCGCACCCGCGGGGAACGCTCCACGGGACGCCCCCAGCCGCACGTCCTGCTGATACCGGCGGGCTCCGCCGAGGCGCTGCCCGCGGCGGCCCGGCGGCTCGCCGACTGGCTGGAGGACGACGGCGCGAACGCGGCGCTCGGCGATGTCGCCCACACCCTCGCGCTGCGCCGCCCGGCCGGACGAGGACGCCTCGGCGTCGTGGCCTCCTCACGCCCGGCCCTCGTCGGCGCGCTGCGGTCCTACGCCGAGGGGCAGGCCTCGCCGCAGGTGACGGCCGGCGCGGTACCCGCCGGGGCCGACCGGCGCCCCGTGTGGGTGTTCTCCGGACAGGGCTCCCAATGGCCGGGAATGGCCCGCGAGTTCCTCGCCAAGGAGCCCGCCTTCGCCGCGGCCCTGTCCGAGATCGACCAACTGATCGCCGCCGAGGCCGGATTCTCCGTACTGGACATCGTGCGCGAGGGCCGCGAGGTGACCGACTGCGCGTATGTGCAGCCCGTGCTGTTCGCCGTGCAGAGCGCCCTGGCGGCCACCTGGCGCGCCTACGGGGTCGAACCCGCCGGGGTCGTCGGCCACTCGATGGGAGAGGTCGCCGCCGCCGTCGTGGCCGGCGCGCTGTCCCCGCACGACGCGGTACGGGTGATCTGCCGGCGCTCCGCGCTGCTGGCCCGGACAGCGGGTGCGGGCGCCATGGCGAGCGTGGCCCTGGGCCGGGACGAGGCGGAGGCGGACGTCGAGGCCGCCGGCGCCACCGGTTCGGTCTCCGTCGCGGTCCTCGCCGCTCCCGGGTCCACCGTGGTCTCCGGAACCCCGAACCTGGTGGAAGGCCTGGTCGCGCGGTGGGAGGCACGCGGTGTGCCCGCCCGGATGATCGCCGTGGACGTCGCCTCGCACTCGCCCCAGATGGACCCCCTGCTGGGCGAACTGGCCGCCTCCCTGACCGAGTTGACGCCCCGCCAGCCGACCCTGCCGTTCTACACCACGGTGCTGGAGGACCCCCGCGCCGTGCCCGGCTTCGACGCCGCCTACTGGTGCGACAACCTGCGCCGCCCCGTGCGGTTCGCGGGCGCCGTCCGCGCGGCGGCCGAGGACCGGCACACCGTCTTCGTCGAGGTGTCCCCGAACCCGGTCGTCACCCGGCCCCTCACCGCCTGCCTCGGCCCGCTCGCCGAGGCACCCGTCGTGCTGCCCACGCTGCGCCGAGGGGAGGACGAACAGGCCACCTTCCGGACCCAGTTGGCCGCCCTGCACTGCGCGGGCGTCGACGTGCACTGGGCCGCGCTGTACCCGGACGGGCACCTCGTGGACGTGCCCACCACCCTGTTCGACCGCCGCCACCACTGGACCGAACCGGACGAGGAGCCCGTGGGCGAGGACACGGCGCCCTGCACGAGCCGCCCCGCGGCGCACGCGAGCGGCCCGCACACGTCCCTGCCGGGAACGCGCGGCACGGTACCGGGCCGCCCCGTGCGGCACACCTGGAGCGGCGAGACGGGGACGGGCACCCAGCCCTGGCTGGCCGACCACAGGGTCAACGACACGGTGGTGCTGCCCGGAGCCGCCTACTGCGCCCTCGCCCTGACCGCGGCCTGCGAGCTGTACCAGGTACCGCCGAACGAGGTCGAGGTCACCGACGTGGCCTTCGACGAACTGCTCTGCCTGGGCGACCGCACCGAGATCACCACGAGCGCCGACCCCGTCGCACCGGACCGCGCCCGCTGCCAGGTCTTCGCGCCCACCGGCGACGAGGGCGACGACGACGCCGGCCGGTGGGTACTGCACGCCGGCGCCACCCTGCGATCCGGCGCGCCCGCGCCCGAGCCCGCCCCCGAGCTGCCGGCCACCCTGGCGCTGCGCCACCCCGTACCCCTGCCCGCCGCCACCCTGTACGAGCGCCTGCGCGCACGCGGCCTGCACCACGGAGCCGCGTTCGCGGGCATCACCGACCTGCACCTGACACCCGAAGGGGACAGCGTCTGGGGCCGGACGGTCCTGCCCGACGCGGCCGGGCCCACCCCCGGCGCCCTGTGCGTCCATCCCGTCCTCGTGGACCTGTGCGCCCAGCTCGCGGTGGCCTCGCTCGTCCGTGACGGCGCGTCGGGCGGTGCCGTCCTGCCCACCGGGATGCGGTCGCTGCGACTGTACGGCGACCCGGCCGACGCCACCCACGGGCACGCCGAGATCACCCGGGACGGGCCGGGCGGCGCCACCGCCGACGTCCGGCTGCTGACCGAGGACGGACGGACGGTCCTCGCGGTCCGCGGCCTGCGCCTCGTCTGGCGTGAGGCCGACAGCGCCACCGAGGTGGACCGCTGGTTCTACGCCGTCGACTGGCAGACCGCGCAGCCCCCCGTCCTGCCCGCCCCGAGGACCGCCCGGGCGGCGCCCGGCGACATCCTGGTGGTGGCCGAGCCCGGCGCGCACCCGGAGACACTCGCCGGGGCGCTGAGCGCGGCGGGCGCCCGCGCCCGGACCCTGGTGCTTCCCGAAGGCCGGCCCGGCCTCGCCGAGCTGCGCTCCCGGCTGTCGTCGCGAGAGGAACTGGCCGGGCCGTTGGACGCGGTGGCCTATCTGTGCGCCCCCGGCCGGCCCCCGACACGCCCCACCACCCACGACGAGCCCCCCGACCCGGCGGCCGGACCCGGCACCCTGGGCAATGACCCCTCCGGATCCGCCCTGGCGCGCACCCGGCGGCTGCTGGGCGTCGTGCAGACCCTCGCGGCCCGCGACGACGTGCCCCGCCTGTTCGTCCTGACCCGCGGCGCCCGCGCCGCCGGACCCGGCGAGAGCGAGGACCCGGGCCAGGGACCGGTCCGGGGCCTGGTCCGCGTCCTCGCCCACGAACACCCCGCCCTCCGCCCGGTGCTCATCGACGTGGGACCGTCCGAGGACGAACTGCGGCGCGGCGCACGACTGCTGCTCGGCCCGGACACCGGGGACGAGCTGGCCGTCAGAGGCACGGACCTGCGCCGGGCACGGCTGGTCGGCGCGCCGCTCACGGACACCGAACGCGCCGCCGCCACGGCCCGTACCGTGCGCTACGGCGTGGACCGCTTCCAGCTGCGCGCGGCCCGCGGCGGAGACCTCGGCTCCCTGCACCTGGTGGCGGGCGAGCGCAGACCTCCCGGCCGCGACGAGGTGGAGGTGCGCGTGGGCGCGGCCGGGGTGAACTTCCGCGACGTCCTCACCGTCATGGGGCTCCTCGGCTCCACCGACCGCATCGGCTTCGAGTGCACGGGAGTAGTGACCGCCGTCGGCCCGGGCGTCGGGCACGTGCGCGTGGGGGACACCGTCGTGGCCGCGGATCTCGAAGGCGGCGCCTTCGCCTCCTTCACCACGGTCGCCGCGGACACCGTCGTGCCCCTTCCGCCGGGCCTGGACGCGACCGCCGCCGCGGGGATACCGACGGCGTACCTCACCGCCTGGTACGCGCTGCGCCACGTCGCCCACATCACCGAGGGCGAACGCGTCCTCATCCACTCCGCGACCGGCGGCACGGGGCTGGCCGCCGTCGCCGTCGCCCGGTACCTGGGAGCCGAGGTGCTGGCCACGGCCGGGAACGAGGAGAAGCGCGGCTACCTGCGCGGCATGGGCATCGAGCACGTCATGGACTCCCGCTCCCTCGACTTCGGTGACCAGGTGCGGGAGGCGACGGGAGGCCGAGGTGTCGACGTCGTGCTCAACTCGCTCTCCGGTGCGGCGATCCGGGTCGGGATCGAGGCGCTCGGCCCCTTCGGGCGGTTCGTCGAGCTCGGCGTCCGCGACATCATCGCCGACATGCCCCTGGGGCTCGCCCCGTTCCGCCACAACGTCACCTTCAGCGCGGTCGACCTCAGGGAACTGCGGCTGGGGCGCCCGACGGTCTTCCGGGACCTGCTGGGCGAGGTCATGGACCTGTTCACGGCGGGCCGTCTGCCGCCGCTGCCGGTCAGGGAGTTCCCTCTCGTCCGGGCCACGGAGGCCTTCCGGCTGATGGCGGGGGCCGGGCACATCGGCAAACTCGTCCTGACCGTGCCCGACACGGGCCGCGAGGCCGCCGCGCACGCCAGGCCCCCGTCGCCGTTCCACCCCGACGGCGCCTACGTCGTCACCGGCGGCCTGCGGGGCGTCGGCCTGGCCACCGCGGTCCGCCTCGCCGAACAGGGCGCGGGACATCTCGTGCTCAACGGCCGCAGACCACCGAGCGGAAGCGCCCGAGCCCGACTGGACCGGCTGCGGGCCGCCGGCGCCCACATCACCGTCGAACTGGGCGACGTGTCCCAGCCGGGCGTGGCCGAACGCCTCGTGGCGGCGGCCACGGCCGACGGACTGCCGCTGCGGGGCGTGATCCACTCGGCCATGGTCCTGGACGACGCCGTCGTCACGAACATCACCGACGATCAGCTCGAACGCGTCTGGCGGCCCAAGGTCACCGCGGCCTGGCGGCTGCACGAGGCCCTGGCCGGGCAGCACACCCCCGACTGGCTGGTGTTCTACTCCTCCATGGCCTCGCTGCTGGGCAACCCGGGCCAGGGCGCCTACGCCGCCGCCAACGCCTGGCTGGACGCCTTCGCCGCCTGGCGTACCGCCCAGGGGCTGCCGACCCTGGCCGTCGACTGGGGGCCCTGGGGCCAGACCGGCGTCGCCACCGACTTCGCCGGACGCGGCTACGAGACCATCCCCACCGAGGACGGGCTGCGCGCGCTGGAGGCACTGCTCAGCCACCGGCGCACGGTCACCGGCGTGCTGCCCGGGCCTCCGGCGAGCTGGATCCTGCCCCACGTCCGCACCAGCCCGTTCTTCTCCGGGCTGCTGGCCGGACAGGACACCGGGGAACCCGCACCCGCCGACGGCGAGGCCGCCGGCCCCGGGGCCGGGATCCGCGACCGTCTCACGGCGCTGGACTCGCCGAACACCAGGCGATCGGCCCTGGAGGGCTATCTCGCCGAGGAGATGGCCACCGTGCTGCAGTCCGGCAGGACACGCCTGGATCCGCAGACGACCCTGCGCAGCCTCGGGTTCGACTCGCTGCTGTCCATGGAGCTGAGCACCCGGCTCCAGGCGGGGCTCGGCATCAGGCTCCCGGGCGACTTCGTCTGGAAACACCCCACCATCGCCGCGCTGGCCACCAGCCTGGCCCAGAAGATGGGACTGGACGTCTGACCTCCCGCGCACGGCCCGACCCGCCGTGACCTGGCACGACACCCGCCCCTCCCGCCCCGGCACCGCGCGCCCCGCGCCGGGCCGTGTCCCGGATGCCAGGAAGCACGCGAGGAACCAGGTGCGCCGCGGCGAATCCTGGGCAGGCGCATGGCGTCGAGACAGATCGCGGAGCCGCGGAAGGGATGGACCACGTGACACGACCCAGGATCCTGGTGGTCGGCGCGGGCTTCGCCGGAGTGGAGTGCGTACGCCGACTGGAACGCGCACTCGCCCCGGGCGAGGCCGACGTCACCTTGGTGACGCCGTTCGACTATCAGCTCTATCTGCCGCTGCTGCCCCAGGTGGCCTCCGGCGTCCTGACACCCCAGTCGACCGCCGTCTCGCTGCGCCGCAGCAGGAAGTACCGCACCCGCATCATCCCCGGCGGCGCGATCGGGGTGGACACCCGCGCCAAGGTCTGCGTCGTGCGCACCATCGCCGACCGGACCCTCGACGTGCCCTACGACTACATCGTGCTGGCGCCCGGCAGCGTGACCCGCACCTTCGACATCCCCGGGCTCACCGAGCAGGCCTTCGGCATGAAGACCCTCGCCGAGGCCGCCTACGTCCGCGACCACGTCATCTCCCAGCTGGACCTGGCCGACGCCAGCGAGGACCCCGACGAGCGGGCCTCGCGGCTCCAGTTCGTCGTGGTCGGCGGGGGATACGCGGGCACCGAGACCGCCGCCTGCCTGCAGCGCCTGACGCACGCCGCCGTCCGCCGCTACCCCCGCCTCGACCCGGGCCTGATCAAGTGGCATCTCATAGACATCGCGCCCACGCTGATGCCCGAGCTCGGCGAGAAGCTGGGCCGCAGCGCCCAGGAGATCCTGCGGCGGCGCGGTATCGAGATCTCCCTCGGCGTCTCCATCGCGAAGGCCGGCCCCGAGGAGGTCACCTTCACCGACGGCCGGGTGGTGCCCACGCGCACCCTGATCTGGACCGCCGGAGTGGCGGCGAGCCCGCTCGTGGCGACGCTCGGCGCCGAGACGGTGAAGGGACGGCTCGCCGTGGCCGCCGAGATGAACCTCCCCGGACACGACGGGGTGTTCGCGCTCGGCGACTCGGCGGCCGTACCCGACGTGGCCAAGGGCGAGGAGGGCGCGGTGTGCCCGCCGACCGCCCAGCACGCCATGCGGCAGGGCAAGGCGGTCGCGGACAACGTCATCGCGACGCTGCGCGGCAGGGCGATGCGCCCCTACGTCCACAAGGACCTCGGCCTGGTGGTCGACCTCGGCGGTACGGACGCCGTCGCGAAGCCGCTCGGCATCGAGCTGCGCGGCCTGCCCGCCCAGGCGGTGGCCCGCGGCTACCACTGGTCGGCGCTGCGCACCGGGGTCGCGAAGACCCGGGTCATGACCAACTGGCTGCTGAACGCCTTCGCCGGGGACGACTTCGTCCGCACCGGCTTCCAGTCGCGCAAACCGGCCCAGTTGAAGGACTTCGAGTACACCGACGCGTACCTGACGGCGGAGCAGATGCGTGAACGCTCCGAAAGGACCGGGGCACCCCAGGGGTGACCCACCCGCCGCGCGGGTCCCGCGCGGCGATCAGTCCCGTTGCCCGCCGAACGCGTCCAGGATGCGTTCGGCGGCCAACGTGGCCGTCAACTCGCCTTCCCTGACACGCTGTTCCAGCTCGGGCGTGAGAGCGCGAACGGCCGGGTCGGCGTGCAGGCGGCCCAGCAGCTCGTCCCGCACCATGGACCACGTCCAGTCCACCTGCTGGTCCCGGCGCCTCTTCGCCAGCCGGCCGGTGGAGTCCAGCAGGCCGCGATGCCGCTCCAGTTGCTGCCAGACGGTGTCGAGGCCGGCCGACTCGCGCGCGCTGCAACTGAGCACCGGAGGAGTCCAGAAGGCGTCCTTGCCGTGCATCAACCTCAGCGCGCCCGCCAGTTCACGGGCCGCGGCCTGCGCGTCGCGCTCGTGCGGTCCGTCGGCCTTGTTGACGGCGACCACGTCGGCCAGCTCCAGGACACCCTTCTTGATGCCCTGCAGCTGGTCACCGGTACGGGCCAGCGTGAGCAGCAGGAAGGTGTCGACCATGTTCGCCACGGCCGTCTCCGACTGGCCGACACCGACCGTCTCCACCAGCACCACGTCGTACCCGGCGGCCTCCATCACCACCATGGACTCGCGGGTCGCCTTGGCGACACCGCCGAGGGTCCCGGCGGAGGGGGAGGGCCGCACGAACGCCGCCGGGTCGACGGCGAGCCGCTCCATCCGGGTCTTGTCGCCGAGGATGGAGCCGCCCGTACGGGTGGAGGAGGGGTCCACGGCGAGCACGGCGACCCGGTGCCCGAGGTCGGTCAGCATCGTGCCGAAGGCGTCGATGAACGTCGACTTGCCCACCCCCGGCACGCCGCTGACGCCGATGCGCCGGGCCCTGCCGCTGTGCGGCAGCAGCTCGGTCAGCAACTCCTGTGCGGCCGCGCGGTGCTGGGGCCGGGTGGACTCCACGAGGGTGATCGCCCGCGCGATCACCGCCCGCTTGCCGTCGAGCACGCCCTTGACATAGGTGTCGAGATCGATGGCCATGGCGTCATGGCCTCACAGTTCGCCGTGTCCGAGCGAGGCCGCCAGCCGGGTGACCAGGTCGTGGGCGGCGTCCGGGATCACCGTGCCGGGCGGGAAGACGGCCGCCGCGCCCATCTCCAGCAGGGTCGGCACGTCCTGCGGCGGGATGACCCCGCCCACCACGATCATGATGTCCTCGCGGCCCTCCTCGGCGAGCTGCTCGCGCAGCGCCGGCACGAGGGTGAGGTGCCCGGCGGCGAGCGAGGACACCCCGACGATGTGCACGTCCGCCTCCACGGCCTGACGGGCCACCTCGGCCGGGGTCTGGAACAGCGGGCCGACGTCGACGTCGAAGCCGAGGTCGGCGAACGCCGTCGCGATCACCTTCTGGCCCCGGTCGTGCCCGTCCTGGCCCATCTTCGCGACCAGGATGCGCGGACGGCGCCCCTCGGCCTCGGCGAAGGCGTCGACCAGAGCGCGGGTGCGGTCCACGGACGGGGACTCGCCTGCTTCGTTGCGGTACACGCCCGAGATCGTACGGATCTGACCGGCGTGCCGCCCGTACACCTTCTCCAGGGCGTACGAGATCTCCCCGACGGTCGCCTTGGCGCGGGCCGCGTTCACCGCCAGCTCCAGCAGGTTGCCGCTGCCGCCCGCCGCCCGGGTCAGGGCGTCCAGCGCGTCGCGGCAGGCGACCTCGTCCCGCTCCTCGCGCAGCCGCAGCAGCTTGGCGATCTGCTGGGCGCGCACCGAGGAGTTGTCGACCTTGAGCACCTCGATCTCCTCGTCGGCGTTCACCCGGTACTTGTTCACGCCGATCACCGGCTGGCGCCCGGAGTCGATACGGGCCTGCGTACGGGCCGCGGCCTCCTCCACCCGGAGCTTCGGGATGCCCGCGTCGATGGCCTGTGCCATGCCGCCCGCCTGCTCGACCTCCTGGATGTGCTGCCAGGCGCGGCGGGCGAGGTCGTAGGTCAGCCGCTCCACGTAGGCGCTGCCGCCCCACGGGTCGATCACCCGCGTGGTGCCGGACTCCTGCTGGAGCAGCAGCTGGGTGTTGCGGGCGATCCGCGCGGAGAAGTCGGTCGGCAGCGCGAGCGCCTCGTCCAGGGCGTTGGTGTGCAGCGACTGGGTGTGGCCCTGCGTCGCCGCCATCGCCTCCACGCACGTGCGCGTGACGTTGTTGAACACGTCCTGGGCGGTCAGCGACCAGCCGGAGGTCTGTGAATGCGTGCGCAGGGACAGCGACTTGGAGTTCTGCGGATCGAACTGCCTGACCAGCTTCGCCCACAGCAGCCGTGCCGCCCGCAGCTTGGCGACCTCCATGAAGAAGTTCATGCCGATCGCCCAGAAGAACGACAGGCGCGGCGCGAAGGCGTCCACGTCGAGCCCCGCCTCGCGCCCGGCGCGGATGTACTCCACCCCGTCCGCCAGGGTGTACGCCAGCTCCAGGTCGGCCGTCGCGCCCGCCTCCTGGATGTGGTACCCGGAGATGGAGATGGAGTTGTAGCGGGGCATCCGCTGCGAGGTGTAGGCGAAGATGTCGGAGATGATCCGCATCGACGGCTTCGGCGGATAGATGTAGGTGTTGCGGACCATGAACTCCTTGAGGATGTCGTTCTGGATGGTCCCGGCCAACTTCTCGGGCGGTACGCCCTGTTCCTCCGCCGCCACGATGTACAGCGCCAGCACCGGCAGCACGGCGCCGTTCATCGTCATCGAGACGGTCATCCTGTCCAGGGGGATGCCGTCGAACAGCTGCCGCATGTCGTAGATCGAGTCGATCGCCACGCCCGCCATGCCGACGTCACCGGTCACCCGCGGGTGGTCGCTGTCGTAGCCGCGGTGGGTGGGCAGGTCGAAGGCGACCGACAGACCCTTCTGACCGGCGGCCAGATTGCGGCGGTAGAAGGCGTTGGACTCCTCGGCCGTGGAGAAACCCGCGTACTGGCGGATGGTCCACGGCTGGTTCACGTACATCGTGGGGTACGGGCCGCGCAAATACGGCGCCATGCCCGGGAAGGTGTCCAGGAAGTCCAGACCCTCCAGGTCCTGCCCGGTGTACAGCGGCTTGACCGCGATGCCCTCCGGCGTCTCCCACACAAGGTCGTCGCCGCCGGCGGCCTTCTTGACGGCCCTGCGCCAGTCGTCGGGGCCCGCGTCACCGGCCGGGGCGCCCAGCTCGATCGCCGAGAAGTCGGGGATGGACATCAGGACACTCCCATGCTGTCGAGCGTGGCGGAGAGCACGGACACGGCGTCGCAGCCGGCGAAGACATAGGTGTCCACGCCCGGGTACGAGCCCGGACGGCCCGCGACGAACACCTGCTCGGCGCCCGCCGCGCGCAGCTCGGCGGCCTTGGCCTCGGCCTGCTCCTCGTACAGCGCGTCGCTGGAGCACAGGCACGCGATCCGCGCACCGCTCTCCTCGAACGCGCCCTCGGTGACCGGCTCGATGCCGCCTGCCTGGAACAGGTTGGCGGCGAAGGTGAGCCGGGCGGTGTGCGCGGCGGCCGGGCCGAGCGCGGCCAGATGGATGCGGGGCCGGGCACCGGTCGCGGCCAGATGGGCGTCGGAACGGGCACGCAGCGCCTCGAAGGCCTCGTCCCGCCGCACCCGGGGCAGCCCCCCGGACGGCGGCGCGGGCGCGGCGGCGCGGACCACCGGCTTCTCCGCCAGGTGTGGGAACTCGCTGACGCCCGTGACCGGTTCCTCGCGCCGGGCGAGCTTCGCGCTCCGCGCGGCCCACGTCCGCGCCAGCCGCTCGCCCAGCATCCCGGAGCGAAGGGCCGCCGCCTGGCCGCCCGCACGCTCGATCTCCTGGAAGAACTCCCAGGCGGCCCCGGCGAGTTCGTCGGTGAGCCGTTCCACGTAGTACGAGCCGCCCGCCGGGTCGATCACCCGCGACAGATGGGACTCCTCGATCAGGATCGTGGAGGTGTTGCGGGCGACGCGGCGCGCGAACGCGTCCGGCACCCCGAGCGCGTCGTCGAAGGGCAGCACCGTGACGGAGTCCGCGCCGCCCACTCCGGCGGCCAGCGTGGCGATCGTGGCGCGCAGCATGTTCACCCACGGGTCCCGCCGCGTCATCATCACCGACGAGGTCACCGCGTGCTGGATCTGCGCGCCCGACCGCGCCGCCCCGCAGACCTCGGCGACCCGCGCCCACAGACGCCGGGCCGCCCGCAGCTTGGCGATGGTCAGGAACTGGTCGCCCGTCGCGGCATAGCGGAACTCGATCTGCGCGCAGGCCTGTTCGACGCTCAGCCCGGCACCCGTCAGCTCCCGGAGGTAGGCGACCGCGGTCGCGAGCGAGCAGCCGAGCTCCTCGGCCGCCGAGCCGCCGGCCTCGTGGTACGGCAGCGCGTCCACGACGAACGCCCGCAGACCGGGGTGGCGTTCGGCGCACGTGCGGGCCAGCTCCGCCAGGGGCGCGAGGTCGTACGAGCCCGCGGTGCGGGCCTCGTGGCCCAGCGGGTCGGCGCCCAGGCTTCCGCGCACCGCCTCGGCAGGGACGCCCCGCTCCTCGTACAGGCGCAGCAGGCTCCGCGCGGCCCGCTCGGTGTCCGCACCGGCGTCCAGGACGACCGGGGCCAGGTCCAGATAGACCCCTTCGAGGGCGTCGCCGAGCCGCTCGACCGGGATGGCGTCCTCGCCCACCGCCAGCCACAGCGAGGTGACGCCGTTCTCGAGATCGGCGAGGACCACGCTCGCGTCGGCGACCGAGTGCCGCTGCCGCACGTCCCAGCCGCCGGCCGTGTTGCCCTCGGCGCGTGAGCCACGCACGAACGGCGGAAAGCCGGGCAGGCCGGGATCGGGCGCGGCGTCGCGCGCGGTGTACAAGGGCTGGATACGCAGCCCGTCCTCCAGTGGGGTGGACAGGGCGTGCTCCGCCTCGGTACCCGCGACCTCCTTGCCCGACTTGCGCAGGACACCCGCCACCAGGTGCTGCCACTGCTCACGCGTCGCGTCAGGGAACTCGGCGGCCAGGGAGAGCCCGTCGTCAGGCAAGACCGTCATGCTCGGATGTTAGGACAGGCAGGCAGACGAGCAGCAGAGGGCGCGGTTGTGACCTTGTTCTCTTCCGACGTGTGACGGAGCACTCAACGGAGCGTCGAGGGGCGCACGAAAGGGTCATAGCCGATGAACTCATCCCAGGCCGAGGAGGGCCTGCTCGACGGCCTCGGTCAGGGCGGGGTGGATGTACCGCACGTCACGGGCGACCAGATCCGCGCTCTGGCCCAGCGTCATGGCCTGGATCAGGGGCTGGATGAGGGTCGCGGCCTGGGGGCCGATGATGTGCGCGCCGAGGATCGTGCGGTCGTGCGGGCTCGCCAGCACCTTCACGAAGCTGGTGGTGTCCTCCAGCGCCCACCCGTACGCCGTGTCCGCGAAGTCGCGCACGCTCACCACGTACGCGACGCCCTCCTCGCGCGCCCGCTGTTCGGTCAGTCCGACGCTCGCGATCTGCGGATGGGTGAAGACCGCGTGCGGGGCGATCGTGCTCGCGAGGGTCTGCGGGTCCTCGGGGTGCAGCAGGTTGTGCTGCACGACCCGCGACTCGGCGTTCGCCATGTGCTTGAGCTGGAAGTGGTTGGCGGCGTCGCCCAGCGCCCAGATGCCCGGCACCGAGGTGCGGTAGGCGCTGTCGGTCACGACGTGGCCGTGCGGGTCGAGTTCCAGCCCGCCGGCGGCCGCGTCGAGCCGGTCGGTGTTGGGGCGGCGGCCGACCGCCACCAGCAGGGTCGCCGCCGTGACGACCTGTTCGCCCCCGGGGTGGGAGACGGACAGCGCCACCCCGTCCCCGTACGGCTCCACGGAGGTGACGGAGGCGTCGAGCAGGACACGGTGCCGCTGGGAGGCCAGTTCGGTGAACCGCGCCGACACCTGCTCGTCCTCCGCGGTGAGCAGGCGCGAGCTCCGCTGCACGAGGGTGACGTCCGTGCCGAACGCCCCGAACACATGACTGAACTCGGCCGCGATGTAACCGCCCCCGAGGACCGCCATCGACGGGGGGAGGTCGTCGATCCGCATGATGGTGTCCGAGGTGTGGTACGGCACGGTGTCGAGTCCGGGGATGTCCGGCACCACGGGCCGTGAGCCGACGGCGACGACGAACATGTCGGCGGTGACGCGTTCGTCGCCGACCTGGAGCACCTTCGGCGCGACGAACCGCGCCTCGTCGGTGAACACGTCGACACCGTTGTCCCGGCGATAGCTCAGGGCGCTGGGGTGCAGGGGGTCGATCCGGTGGAACACCCGGTCCCGGATGGCCTTCCAGTCGACCCGGTCCACGCTCGCACGCACCCCGAGCCGCGCGGCGGCCCGCGCGTTCTCGGCGGCCTCGGCGGCCACCACGAACATCTTGCTCGGGATGCAGCCGCGGTTGAGGCACGTACCGCCGAACCGGCCGGGTTCGACGATCGCGGTGCGCAGGTGCGCGAGTCGCTCGTCGAGCAGCATGTTGCCGCTGCCCGCGCCCAGGACCACCAGATCGTAGTGCCGCATGCCCGTCCACCTTCCGCCCGGCGTGCCCCGCGTCCTCCAGCACAGAGTGCCGGTGGTCGCGGCGATCCCGCTCGCCTGGTACCCCCGAACGGCCCGTCGACGCTCGACGGGGCCCCGTCCAGGGTGACGGTGCCGGTCCGCTCCGCCGGCTCCCGGGAGAGCCGGTTCAGGCCAGGCCGATGGCCGTCCGCGTGTCGCCCTGGGCGTCCTCGAGGCGTCGGGAGGCCTCCTGGGCGGTGCACCTGGCCAGCAGCATGACGATCGCGGTCTTCGCGTGCCCTCCGGCCTCCCGCAGCGCCTCGGCGGCGGCCTCGGAGTCGGCCCCGGTGGCCTGGACGACCATGCGGCGGGCGCGGTCGACCAGCTTGTCGTTGCTCGCCCGCACGTCGACCATCAGATTGCCGTACACCTTGCCCACGCGGACCATCGACGCGGTCGAGAGCATGTTGCAGACCATCTTCTCGGCCGTGCCGCCCTTGAGCCGGGTGGATCCCGTCAGCACCTCGGGGCCGGTCGGCACCTCGATCGCGACGTCGGCGTGGCGGCTGATGACGGCGTCCCGGTTGCACGCCACCGAGACCGTGGCAGCGCCCTTGGCGGCGGCGTGTTCGAGGCCGCCGACGACGTAGGGGGTGCGGCCGCTGGCCGCGAGGCCGACGACCGTGTCCCGTTCGCCCACACCGATCCCCTCCAGGTCGGCGACCGCCCGCTCCGGCTGGTCCTCCGCCCCCTCGACGGCCACGACGAAGGCGCCGGGGCCGCCGGAGAGCAGGCCCACGACCTGGTCGTGGGAGGTGCCGAAGGTCGGCGGGCACTCGACGGCGTCGAGCAGTCCGATACGGCCGCTGGTGCCCGCGCCGAGGTAGATCAGGCGTCCGCCCCGGCGCAGCGACTCGGTGATGGCCTCCACGGCCGCGCCGATCTGGGGGAGGGCGTCGCGCACCGCCAGGGCGACGGTCTGGTCCTCGGCGTTCATGACCGAGAGCAGGTCGAGGACCGGCATGCGGTCCAGGTCGGCGGTCCGCTCGTTGCGGGTCTCGGTGCCGAGTGTGCTGAGGTCCACGGCGGAGTCGTCCTTTCGGGGAGGTGCTCGGGGGCGGTGCCGGGGGAGGGGCTTGCGCGGCCTTCAGCGGGCGGCCGGGGGGCGGCGCGGCGGCTGCGGGCGCCCGCGCCGCCGCACGGCACCGTAGGTCTTCTGGAGCGCCGCCGTCGTCGCGTCGAAGGAGCGCTGTGCGACTCCGACGAACAGGCAGTCAACGACGGCGAGTTGAGCGATACGGCTGACGGTCGCGCCGGAGCGGAACGGGGTCTCGCGGGCGCAGGTCGTCAGCACGAGGTCCGCACTGCGCGCGAGCGTCGAGCGGGGCACGTTGGTCAGGGCGATCGTGGTGGCGCCCTGTTCGGCCGCCGCCTGGAGGGGCTCCACGGTGTCCTCGGTCTCCCCGGAGTGGGAGATGGCCACGACGACGTCGCCCGGACCGAGGAGCGCGGCGGCGGTGAGCGCGGCGTGCCGGTCGGTCCAGATGAACGCCGTACGGCCGATGCGGTGCAGCTTCTGGTGCAGGTCCTGGCCCACGAACCCGCTGGCGCCGACGCCGAGGACGTCGATCCGGCGGGCTGCGGCCACGGCGTCGACGGCCCGCCCGAGCGCCTCGATGTCCAGCCCCGCCCCCGAGTCCTCCAGGGCCCGCACCTCGTTGTAGACGATCTTCTTGACGACCTCGTCCAGCGAGTCGGTGGCGCTGATGTCGGTGCCCGGTGCCGGCCGCTCCCCGCCCAGGGCGTGCTCGCGCGCGGCGGCCGCGGCCAGCGCGATGCGCAGCTGGGGGTAGTTGGAGATGCCTATCGCGCGGCAGAAACGCATCACCGTGGCCACCGAGGTGTCCGCCCGGCCGGCCAGCGCGCTGATGGACAGCTCGGCGGCCTGCGCGGGATCGCCGAGCACGGCCTCGGCCACCCGTCGCTCGGAGGGGGCCAGGGACGGCTGCGCCGCGCGGATCCGCGCCAGCGTCCCCGCGGGGGAGGTGTCCTGCGCCGCGGCGTCCGGGGAGCGCGGTGGTTCCTGGTGCGCCATGGGTCGATACCTCCTGCGTGGATGGCCCCAGCGTAGTCACGGCCTCCTCGGCACGTCAAAAATTTACGTGGTGAATTACGCGAGGTTACTTATTGACATACGGAGTCCTGCCTTCCGATACTCGCTGCACCGCGATCCGCCCCGGTCACCGGCGACGCCGTGACCGCCCGGCGGATCCCCGACGACACGAAGGCGTGCCGCATGACAGCAGCAGTGGCGGTGGACCTGGGCAAGACCGGCTGCCGTGCCGTGCTGTGGGACGGCGCCGCCGGCCCGGCCCAGGAGGTTCACGAGGTGCCCGGCGCGCCCGGTCTCGCAGCCGCCGACGGAGTGGCCGCGGCCCGCGCCGCCGTACGCGCCGCGGTCCTCCCGCTTCTTCAGCGGCGGGGCGTGCCGGGACTCGCGAGCGTGTGCGTGGGCGCCGCCGGCGCGGCCGCGGCCCCGGCGGCGGCCCGCGAGCTGGCCGCCCTGCTCCTGGACGACCTGCCGGCGGACGAGGTGGCCGTCACCAGCGACGCCGTCACCGCCCACGCCGGCGCCCTCGGCGGCGGTACCGGCGTGGTGCTCGCCATCGGCACCGGGTCGGTGGCCATCGGGATCGGCGCCGACGGCGCGTACGCCCGCGTCGACGGCTGGGGCCCCTGGCTCGGTGACGAGGGCGGCGGCGCCTGGATCGGCGCCGCCGGACTGCGGGCCGCGCTGCGCGCCCACGACGGCCGCGGCGCGGTCACCGCCCTGCTGGACGCCGCCGTCGCACGCTTCGGCGACCTCGACCTGCTGCCCGCGGCCCTCGGCCGGGAGGGCAACCCCGCGCGCACCGCCGCCTCCTTCGCCCCGGACGTGGCCCGCGCCGCCGGCGAGGGCGATCCCGTGGCCCGCGCGGTCCTGGGGGACGCCGCAACCGCCCTCGGCGAGGCCGTGCTGGCCGCGGCGAGCCGGATCGGCGGCGACGAGCCCCTGCCCGTCACCCTCACCGGCGGCCTCACCGGCCTCGGCGAACCGCTCCTGGCACCCCTGCGGCGGGCCCTCGCCGCCTCCCCGCGCCCGCTGAGCCCGCGGCCCCCGCTCGGGGACCCGCTGGAGGGCGCACGCCTGCTGGCGCTCGACGCCACGGCACCGCACGAACCCCACGTCGTCCGGGTGCGCCGGACGACCCCTTCCCCGTCCGTCCCCACCCCGCCGGCGGACCCGTCGGCCCTCGCCCAGGAGTGAGCGTGCGTCAACTCGACCTCGTGGTGATCGTCGTCTATCTCGTGGCGATCGCCCTGATCGGACTCAGGCTGGCCGGACGGCAGAAGACGGCGAAGGACTACTTCGTCGGTGAAGGCCACATGCCGTGGTGGACCGTCTCCTTCTCCGTGGTGGCCACCGAGACCAGTGTGCTCACCGTGATCAGCGTGCCCGGTGCCGCCTACAGCGGGGCGGGCTTCGGCAACGTCGAGCTGGCCCTCGGCTACGTCATCGGCCGCGTCGTCGTCGCCACCGTGCTGATCCCCCTGTACAAGAGAGGCGGCTTCGTCAGCGCCTACCAGTACCTGGGGAGCAGATTCGGGCTGAGGCTCCAGGGGCTCGCCTCGGTGACCTTCGTCTTCACCCGCCTCCTCGCCGAAGGCGTACGGCTGTTCGCCTCCGCGATCCCGATCAAGCTGCTGCTCGACGAGTTCGGCGTGCACGCGGGATACCGCGTCATCATCATCGTGCTCACGCTGATCACCGTCGTCTACACCTACCTCGGCGGCATCAAGGCCGTCATCTGGACCGACGCCATCCAGATGGGCCTCTACCTCGGCGGCGCGCTCCTCGCCATCGCCGTGCTCCTCGGCCATGTCGGCGGCGACGGCCTCTCCCGCGCCGTGCACTCGGGCCACTTCAGGCTCTTCGACACCGACTTCGGTCTGGCGCACATCCTCACCAGCCCGTTCGCCCTGCCGACCGCCGTCATCGGCGGCGCCGTCTTCGCGATGGCCAGCCACGGCTCCGACCAGCTGATCGTCCAGCGCGTCCTGGCCACCCGCTCCCTGCGCGACGGCCAGAAGGCCATGATCGCCTCCGGTGTGTTCGTCACCCTCCAGTTCGCCGCGTTCTCCCTCGTCGGCGCGCTGCTGTGGTCCTACAACCAGGGCAAGGACTTCCAGCAGCTCGGCCTGGCCAGCTCCGACAACCTCTACCCGAACTTCATCCTGCACGGGCTGCCCGTGGTGGTCTCCGGACTCCTCGTGGCCGGCATCCTCGGCGCCGCGATGGGCTCGCTGTCCTCCGCGCTGAACTCCATGTCGAACTCGACGGTCGCCGACATCATCCACAGCTTCTTCCGCGCCACCCCCTCCGAGGAGTCGCTGCTGAGGCTCGCCCGGGTGATGACCCTGGTGTGGGCGGCGCTCATGGCGGTCTTCGCCTGCGTCTTCAGCGCCAGCACGGGCAACGTGTACCTGACCGGCCTGACCATCGCCGGCTACACCTACGGCGCCCTCCTCGGCGCGTTCCTGCTCGGCCGGCTCGTGCGGCGCGCCAACGAGGCCGACTCCGTCGTGGCGTTCCTGGTGACCGTCGGCGTGATGACGTACCTCGTGCGCGGCGTGAAGATCGACGTCACCGTGGCCGGCGCGACCGTGCCCACGGCGATCGCCGCGCAGTGGCTCGTACCCGTCGGCGTGGTGATCACCCTGCTCGTCGGCGGTGCGACGAGCCTGTTCCACCGCGCCCCCGAGATCACCGAACTCCCGGCGGCCGACGGCGAGCGGGCAACCTCCGGCTCCGTCGCCGCCGCGGGCGCCGGCCAGGACCGATGACCGCGTGACCGCCCTGGTGCGGGGCCCACCCCGGCCGCCCCCGCACCCCCCGCCCGACACCCAGGAGAAGGCATGCCGCACCCGATCCCGACACCGCCCGCGCCGCGCCACACCCGCTGGGGGACGCCGTGCGCGTGATCGGACTGATGTCGGGCACCTCTTACGACGCGATCGAGGCCGCCGCCGCGGACCTCGCCCTCGACGGCGACACCCTGCTCCTGGAGCCGCTCGGGCACCTCTCCGTCCCCTACCCGGACGAGCTGCGGGACCGTGTCGCCGGCGCCCTGCCGCCGGCCGCCACCACCGCCGAGGCCGTCTGCGCCCTGGACACCGGCATCGGCCAGGCCTTCGCCGAGGCGGCCGGGCGCGCACTGCGGGAGCTGTGCGACGGGGACGCCGAGTGGGTCGTCTCGCACGGGCAGACCCTGCACCACTGGGTCGAGGACGGCACCGTCCGCGGCACGCTCCAGCTCGGCCAACCGGCCTGGATCGCCGAGAGGACCGGCCTTCCGGTCGTCTCCGACCTGCGCGGCAGGGACGTGGCCGCGGGCGGGCAGGGCGCCCCGCTGGTCGCCCTGCCCGACACCCTCCTGCTGCGCGGGCTGCCCGGCACGCCCGCCGCGCTGAACCTGGGCGGCATCGCCAACGTCACCGTGCTCCCACCCGGCGCCGAGCCGCTGGCCTTCGACACCGGCCCCGCCAACGCCCTGCTGGACGCGGCGGTACGCCACTTCACCGACGGCGCGGCCGCCTTCGACGAGGACGGCCGCCGGGCCGCCGCCGGCCGCACCAGCCCGGAACTGCTCCGTGTCCTCCTGGACGACGCGTACTACCGCAGGCCCGCCCCGAAGAGCACCGGCAAGGAACTCTTCCACCTGCCCTACCTGCTCCGCGCGCTGGACGCCGCGCCCACCCCCGACGCCGACGACGTCCTTTCCACCCTCACCCGGCTGACCGCCGTCACCGTCGCCGACGCCTGCCGTGCCCACGGGGTCACCGAGCTCCTCGTCTCCGGCGGCGGCACCCGCAACCCCGTGCTCATGCGCATGATCGCCGAGGAGCTGCCCGACGTGCCGCTGCGCCCCAGCGACGCCTTGGGAATCGCCTCCGACGCCAAGGAGGCCCTCGCCTTCGCGGTGCTCGGCTTCCTCACGGTCCACGGACTGCCCGGCGCGCTCCCCTCGGGCACCGGCGCCCGCCGCGCCACCCTGCTCGGCAGCATCACCCCCGGCTCGAAGCCCCTGCGCCTGCCCGAGCCCGCCGCCCGGCCCCCGCGCCTGCTGCGGGTCACGGGCCCCGCCCACCCCCGTCGCCCATGAGAACGGCCCGCCGGCCACCGCAGGCGGTGTCCGGCGGGCCGGGCGCCCCGGGGGGCGCCCCTCGCGGGCTGTCCCGACGCTACGCCCCCCGAACCCCTCCCGCACAGCGGACGGACGGACGACGCCGGAAATTCCTCAGCGGTAGCGCGGCCACACCTCGGGGCCGCCGCCGTACCACTCGATCACGGGCGAGTCCGCGACGTCGACCTCGTCGAGGTCCTCCGCGCCGGCGGCCTGGAGGAACTCGCTCAGGTCGCGCAGGCCGTACGCCACTCCGAGCACCTCGTCGTCGACCCGGACCCGCCGGCCGCCGCTCTCGGCGGGCGCGTCGACGATGACCCGGTGTTCGCCCATGGCAACAGCGTCTCTCGCCCCGAGCGGCTGAGCACCTCGAAACACGTCGGGCGTGAGGAGCACGCGCGCGCTCCTCACGTCCGGCGCGGCCGTCCGCCGTGTCACGGGCGGCTTTCCGTGCGGGAGGGCAGCCGCCATCCCGGACGCGGGAAGTGGCAGGTGTAGCCGTCGGGGTAGCGCTCCAGGTAGTCCTGGTGCTCGGGCTCGGCCTCCCAGAAGGGGCCGACCGGCTCCACCTCGGTGACGACCTTGCCCGGCCACAGCCCGGAGGCGTCCACGTCCGCGATGGTGTCCTCGGCGATCCGCTTCTGCTCGTCGTCCACGTAGTAGATCGCGGAACGGTAGCTCAGGCCGATGTCGTTGCCCTGGCGGTTCCTGGTGCTCGGGTCGTGGATCTGGAAGAAGAACTCCAGAAGCGCCCGGTAGTCGGTCCGCTCCGGGTCGAAGGCGATCTCGATGGCCTCCGCGTGGGTCCCGTGGTTGCGGTACGTCGCGTTCGCGACATCGCCCCCGGTGTACCCGACCCGGGTCCCGGTCACGCCCGGGAGCCGACGGATGAGGTCCTGCATCCCCCAGAAGCATCCGCCCGCGAGCACGGCCCTCTGCGTCTGCGCTGCCATGGTCGGCCCCTCGTACTTTCTCTCGCCTCGGTCGGTCCTTGCGCCTTCCTCAGCGTCCGAGGACCCGAAACAATTCCACCCAGTCGGTAGACAGTGTCTACTCACGTGGTGGACAGTGTCCACCTGCTTCCCGGGCGCCCGCGCCCGGCCGTACCGGAGGAATCCCCGTGCTGCTCCCCGCCGCTGTGAGGCTGCTGGCCGCCCCCCTGGCCCGCCTGCTCTACCGTCCCGTGATCGAGGGGCGGGAGAACGTCCCGCCGGACGGTCCGGTCATCCTCGCCGCCAACCACCTGTCGTTCATCGACAGTGTCGTCATCCCCCTGGTGGCGCCGCGTCCCGTCGCCTTCCTGGCCAAGGACGAGTACTTCCGGCGGCGCGGACTGAAGGGCCGTCTGCTGCGCGCGGCGTTCACGGCGCTCGGGGCCGTCCCGGTCGAGCGCGGAGGCCACCGCGCGGCCCGGCAGGCGCTGGAGACGGCTCGTCAGGTGCTGGCACAGGGCAAGGCCTTCGGGATCTACCCGGAGGGCAGCCGCTCGCGCGACGGGCGGCTCCACCGCGGCCGCACGGGGGTGGCCTGGCTCGCCTTCGCCTCGGGTGCCCCCGTGGTACCCGTCGCCCTCCTCGGCACGGACCGTGTCCAGCCGGTCGGGGCCCGGCTGCCCCGCCCGCGAAGGGTCACGGTCCGCTTCGGTCGGCCGCTGCGGTTCGCGCCCGACGATCCGGCCGCCCGCGGCGCGCGGGCGCGACGCGAGGCGACCGACGAGATCATGAAGGCCATCCAGGAGCTCTCCGGCCAGGAGCTGTCCGGCGCGTACAACGACCCGCCCCTGGCCGCGTAGCCGCAGGCCTCCCCGGCGGCCGTGCGCCTCCCCGCGCCGGGCCACCCGTTCGGCGTATATTGAGTGGAAAGGCGGACGTGTTGCCCCATAGTGGTCGATTCCCGCCTTTCGTGGCGCCCGACGAAACCCACACCACCGCATCCACCCCGTCCGGAGGAGGAGCACGCGATGAGGGACGTGGCGAGCAAGCGGGACCTGGACGACCGTCCCGCCGTCATCGAGCGGGTCGTGACCCTCACGGTGAACGGCCGGCCGTACACGCTGCGCCTGGACACCCGGGTCACCCTGCTGGACGCCCTGCGGGACCGCCTCGGCCTCGTCGGCACCAAGAAGGGCTGCGACCAGGGCGCCTGCGGCGCGTGCACGGTCCACGTGGACGGGCGGCGGGTGCTGTCCTGCCTGACCCTGGCCGCCCAGGCCGAGGGCAGGTCCGTCACCACCATCGAGGGACTGTCCGCCGGGGACGACGCGGACGAACCGCACGCGGTGCAGCGGGCGTTCATGGAGCACGACGGCTTCCAGTGCGGATTCTGCACCCCGGGTCAGATCATGTCCGCGGTGGCGCTGATGGCCGAGGGGCGGGCCGGGACCGACGCGGACATCCGGGAGTTCATGAGCGGCAACCTGTGCCGCTGCGGCGCCTACCCCAACATCGTCGCCGCGATCCGCGAGGCGGCGTCCGGCCGGGCAGGAGGCGGTGGCGATGCGTACCTTTGACTACGTACGGGCCACCGACACGCAGGAAGCGGTACGGCTGCTGGCCGACGACCCCGAGGCGTCCTGCCTGGCGGGCGGCACGACGCAGCTGGACCTGATGAAGGACGGGATCCTCGAACCACCGCGGCTGATCGACATCACCCGCCTCCCGCTGCACGGCATCGAGCGCAGAGGCGAAGCCCTCCACGTCGGAGCGCTCGCCACCATGGAGGAACTCGCCGCCGACGCCACGGTGGCCGAACGGCTGCCCGTGGTGCGGGAGTCCCTGCTGCTCGGAGCTTCGGTGCAGCTGCGCAACATGGCCACCATCGGCGGCAACCTCCTCCAGCGCACCCGCTGCCGCTACTTCCGCGATCCCGCGGTCGCCGAGTGCAACAAGCGCGCGCCCGGCTCCGGTTGCGCCGCCGTCGAGGGCGTGGCCCGGATGCACGCCGTGCTCGGTGTCAGCGAGCGCTGCATCGCGCTGCACGCGTCCGACCTCGCCGTCGCCCTGGTGGCGCTCGACGCCGTGGTGCACATCCAGTCGGCGACGGGTCGGCGCACCGTGCCGCTGACGGAGTTCTACGTGACGGCCGAGGACAGTCCCGAACGCGAGAACGTGCTGGAGCACGCCGAGTTGATCACCGAGGTCGAGATCCCGCTGCCCGCACCGGCCGCCCGCTCGGGCTACCTCAAGGTCCGCGACCGGGTGTCGTACGAGTTCGCCCTCACCTCGGCGGCCGTCCTGCTCCTCGTCGACGGCGGCACCGTCCGCCAGGCCCGGGTCGGGCTCGGCGGGGTCGGGTCCAAACCCTGGCGGGCGTACGAGGCCGAGCACGTGCTGACCGGCGCGCCGGCCACGACGGCCACGTTCCGGGACGCGGCCGAGGCGACGATGCGCGACGCCTGGACCGTCCCGGGTACGGCGTTCAAGGTGCCGCTCGCCCGGCGCACCCTCGTGCGCGAGCTGCGGACCGTGTCAGGAGTGCGGGAGTGACCAGATGAGCACCGTCGAGAGCAGACCGCTGATCGGAACGGGCGTCAGCCGCGTCGACGGCCCACGCAAGGTCACCGGCACCGCCCCCTACCCGATGGACTTCAGCGTCCCCGGCCAGGTCTACGGCGCCCTGGTGCAGAGCACCATCGCCGCGGGCCGCATCCTGCGCATGGACACCGAGGCCGCCGAGGGCATGCCGGGAGTGCTGTCCGTCCTCACCCACGAGAACGCCCCCCGGGTCGGCACCGGCCCGATGACGGTGCTCGGCGCGTCACCGCCCGCGCCGCTGCGCGACGACCGGGTCGTCCACCATGGACAGCACATCGCGTTCGTGGTGGCCGACACCCCGGAGCAGGCCACCGCCGCCGCCCGCCTGGTGCGGGCCGAGTACGAGCCCGCCGAACCCCTGCTGGACCTCCAGGACCCCCGCGCCGAGCACCTGACCGACCCCTGGGACATGGACAGTTCGCGCGGCGACCCGGCGGCGGCCCTGCGCGGCGCCGAGGTGACCCTCACCGCCACCTACACCACCGCCGACAACACCAACAACCCGCTCGGCCTGTTCGCCACCCTCGCCGTGTGGGAGGGCGACACCCTCACCGTCCACGACACCAGCCAGTGGCCGTCGATGGCCCGCACCACGCTCGCCATGGTCTTCGGGATCCCCGAGAGCTCCGTGCGGGTCCTCGCGCCCTACGTGGGCGGGGGATTCGGCGCCGGGCTGCGGGTGTGGCCCCATGTGATCCTGACCGCCATGGCCGCCCGCACCCTGGGCCGCCCCGTCAAACTGGTCCTGACCAGGCCGCAGATGTTCACCTCCGTCGGACACCGCCCGAGCGGGGTGCAGTGGCTGAGCGTCGGCGCCACCCGCGAGGGCGAGCTGGTGGCCCTCGACCACCGCAGCCTCACCTCCCTGAGCATGGAGGACAACGACTTCGAACCCTTCGCCTCGGGAACCGCGTTCTCCTACCGCTGCCCCAACGTGATCACCCGGGACCAGCAGGCGCGGCTCAACATCGCCGTGCCGACGTCCATGCGCGCGCCCGCCGAGGCGCAGGGCAACTTCGCGCTGGAGTCGGCACTGGACGAACTGGCCTGCACCCTCGGCATGGACCCTCTGGACCTGCGGGTGCGCAACCACACCGACGTCGACCCGCGCAACGGACTGCCCTGGTCGGGCAAGGCGCTTCTGGAGTGCTACGAGGCCGGCGCCCGTCACTTCGGCTGGTACGACCGCACCCCCGAGCCGCGCTCGATGCGGGACGGCGACTGGCTCGTCGGCTACGGCATGGCGAGCGCGCTGTTCCCCTACTTCGCCCAACCCTGCTCGGCGCAGGCCACGATCAACAGCGACGGCAGCGCGCTGGTGCGCAGCGCGGCGACCGACATCGGCACCGGCACCTACACCGTGATGGCCCAACTGGCCGCCGAGGAACTCGGCCTGCCCCTGGCCGTGGTCCGCTTCGACCTCGGCGACTCCGACATGCCCAACTCGATGATGGCGGGCGGCTCCGGCCTCACCGGCGCGCTCGGCAACGCCGTGCACGACGCCTGCCGGCGGCTGGTCCGCGCGTTCGCGGAACTCGTCCGCGACGACGCCGACTCGCCGCTGCGGGGCGCGTCCCCGGACGACGTCGAGTGCGGCGCGGGGCGGGTCCACCTCGCCGGCCGCCCGGATCGCGGCGAGTCCTACGCCGACATCCTCTCCCGGCACGAGCGCTCCGAGCTCACGGCGTACGGCAGCAGCACCCCGCCGGTCCCCACCGAACTCGGCATGTCCCCCTCCGGCGCGTACGGCGCGAAGTTCGTGGAGGTACGCGTCGACGCCGACCTCGGCCTGATCCGCGTCGCCCGGGTGGTCTCCGCCATCGACGGCGGAAGGATCCTGAACGCGAAGACGGCCCGGAGCCAGATCGTCGGCGGCACCGTCGGCGGCATCGGCCTGGCCCTGTACGAGGACACCGTGACCGACCCGCGCACGGGCCGCATCGCCAACGGGACGTTCGCCGACTACCTCGTCGCCGTGAACGCCGACGTCCCCGACATCGACGTGATCTTCGTCGGCGAGCCCGACCGGGGCACCGCCACCGGCACCAAGGGCGTGGGCGAGGTGGGTCTGGTCGGCATAGCCCCCGCGATCTCCAACGCCGTGCACCACGCCACCGGAAAGCGCCTGCGCGACCTGCCGATCACCCTCGACGCCCTCCTCTGACCCACCGACACCGGATCGCCGCGCCCCCCGCCGGGCGCGGCGATCCGGTGTACGAGAGCAACGCCGGGCAACGCCCCGGCAAGCAACGGATGTCCCCGGTCACGGCTTGGCCAACCCCTTCCCGTGCGTTGTCCGCATGTTCATCGCGCCCCCCTGCCGCGCCCCGCCGACGCGGGCGGAGAGTCGTGAGCGGCCCGCACCGCGACCTCCTCGCGGGCCGACGTCACCTCGAAGAGCTTCTCCCGCTCAAGAAGGGGCAACAAATGGCCGAGTTGACACGACGGAGACTCCTGGGCTCGGCTGCGGCCGCGCTGGGCGGCGCCGCGTCCCTCTCCCTCCTCCCGCCGAGCGTCCAGAAGGCCGTCGCCGCCGGACCGCCTAGGCACAGCTCGCTGGACGACATCGAACACGTCGTCATGCTGATGCAGGAGAACCGGTCCTTCGACCACTACTTCGGCACCCTGTCGGGCGTCCGGGGCTTCGCCGACCCGCACGCCCTCACCCTCCCGGGCGGGCGCTCCGTCTTCTACCAGCCCGATACCGTGAACCCGAAGGGCTACCTCCTGCCCTTCCACCTCGACACCCGTACGACGAGCGCCCAGGCCATCCCGTCCACGAGCCACGCCTGGTCCGTGCAGCACGCCGCCTGGAACGGCGGCAGGATGGACCAGTGGCTGCCCGCCCACCGCAAGGCCGACGGCGCCAACGGCCCCTATGTGATGGGGTACTACACGCGTGAGGACATCCCGTTCCAGTTCGCCCTCGCCGAGACCTTCACGGTCTGCGACCACTACTTCTGCTCGGTGTTCGGGCCCACCTGGCCCAACCGGCTGATGTGGATGACCGGCACCATCGACCCGGGCGGCACCCAGGGCGGCCCGGTCATCAGCAACGTCGCGCCGAAGCCGTACCGCTGGACGACGTACGCGGAACGCCTGCAGGCGGCGGGAGTCAGCTGGAAGGTGTACCAGCAGGACGACGACTACGGCTGCAACATGCTGGAGCAGTTCGCCGCGTTCAGGAACGCCGCACCGGGCTCGGACCTGTACGAGCGGGGCGTGCGTCCGCAGCCCGAGGGCACCTTCGAGGACGACGCCCGCAACGACCGCCTTCCGGCCGTGTCGTGGATCATGCCGACGAGCTACCAGTCGGAGCACCCGGACTACCTGCCCGCGGCCGGCGCCGACTTCGTCGCCTCGAAGATCGAGGCCATCGCGTCGAACCCCAAGGTGTGGCGCAAGACGGCCTTCATCCTCAACTACGACGAGAACGACGGCCTGTTCGACCACGTGGCACCGCCGACCGCACCCGCCGGCACCCCCGGCGAGTACATCCAGGGCCTGCCCATCGGCGGCGGCTTCCGGGTCCCGGCCATCGTCGTCTCCCCGTGGACCGTGGGTGGCTGGGTGGCGTCCGAGGCCTTCGACCACACCTCCGCGCTCCAGTTCCTCGAACGGTTCACGGGCGTCCGGGAACCCAACATCAGCGCCTGGCGGCGCGGCACGTTCGGCGACCTCACCTCCGCCTTCCGCTTCTCCGACGCCCGACCGCGTCCGCCCCGGCTCCCCGACGACACCGCGGAGCAACTGGAGAAGGCGAAGCAGGAGGTGGCGACGCTGCCGAAGCCGACCCTCCCGGGAGCCGACCAGACCTTCCCGCACCAGGAACGGGGCCGCCGCCCGCACGTGTGATCCCCGCCGGCCGTGCGGGCCCGAAGGCACCGGCAGCCCGGGCCTTCGGGCCCGCACGGCCCTGCCCCCGCGAAATGCGGTGGCGGACCTCCGGACGCGGCGGCGAGGATGGCGGCATGCGCGCCCTCCTCGAGACCGAACGGCTCCTCCTGCGGCCCTTCACCGACGCCGACGCCGACGACGTGCACGCCCTGGACAACGATCCGGAGGTCATGCGTTTCATCAACGGCGGCAGGCCGGTCGCCCCGGAAACGATCCGGCAGCGGACCCTGCCGCGCCTCATGCGCCGCTGTCCGTGCCTCGGCGCCCCCGGCTTCTGGGCCGCCGAGGAGAAGGCCACCGGCGTGTTCCTCGGCTGGTTCGAGTTCCGTCCCCTCGACGAGGACAGCGCCGACGTCGTCGAACTCGGCTACCGGCTGAACAGGGCGGCCTGGGGCCGGGGCTACGCCACCGAGGGATCCCGGGCGCTGATCCGGGCCGGCTTCACCGATCTCGGGGTGCGGCGGGTCACCGCGAACACCATGGCGGTCAACACCCGTTCCCGCAGGGTGATGGAGAAGGCGGGCCTGCTGTTCGTCCGGAACTTCACCGGGTCCTGGCCCGAGGCGATCGAAGGCTCCGAGCACGGTGAGGTCGAGTACGGCCTCACCGCGGCCGACTGGGAGCGGCGCGCACAGCCGCCGGCCGACCGCGCCCGAGCGGCGACGGCTACGGTCGAGGGCGGTCGGTCGGGGTCGCCTGGTGGAAGTACAGCCGCCAGCCCGTCTCCGACCACCGCCACAGGGAGCTTCGCCACGCCCGGCGCCCGTCGTGGTCCAGGAGGTAGGTGAGGTGCACGACCCCCGGGGCGAGCACGGTCCCGGTCATCGCGTCGACGCTCACCGGGGAGTGGGACGACACCGATCCCGAGCCGGTGACCGTGAGGATGCTCTCCGCGTCCCACCGGCGCCCCGACGCACCGAACTCGACGAACTCCGGGTCCAGAAGCTCCCTGACGGCGGCCGGGGAGGCCCGCACCTCGGGATCGAGTAGCCGCAGTTCCGCATCGATGGCGGCATCCACCGCGCCCCGCCCACGCTCGTCGTCCATCCGGCGCACCCTACCGCCCTGCCGATGCCACGCTGTACGGCCTCGCCTTGCCAAAACAATAAGGTGCTCTCTACTTTGTCCGCATGCCACGCGTCACCGATGCCTACCTCGCCGCCCGCCGCAACCAGGTCCTCGACGCCGTGCGCGCCTGTGTCGACCGCGACGGCCTGCAGGGCGCCACCATGGAAGGGATCATCGGCCTCAGCGGGCTGTCCACGGGGACGGTGTACAAGTACATCCGCGGCAAGGACGAGGGCGTCGAGGCCGCCATGGGCGGTGCGCTGGACGGTCTCACCACGGCGTTGCTGCCGTACCTGACGGCGGATCCGCTGCCTCCGCCCGCCGAGGTGATGGGGCAACTGGTCCGGACGGTGGAGACGTTCGCCCGACGCGAGACGTACTCACTGCTCCGGGTGGCCGTCCACGGCTGGAGCGCCGCCCTGAGCAACCCCGCACTCCTGGAGCGGACCGCCCCGGTCTACCGCGGCTTCCGCGATCTGCTGCGCGATGCCGCGGTCACCTGGAAGGAAGACGGTGCGCTGCCCGGGGACGCCGACCCGGACGATGTGGCGGCCTGCCTGCTGTCCATGCTCATGGGCCACGTGGCCCAGCAGGCGCTTCTCCCGGACACCTCGGCCGCACAGCAGGCCCGCGGCTACGCCGCCCTGTTCGTCTCCGGAGCCTCCCCGAGGGCGTGAACCGCCACGGAGACGGCTCGGCACATCGATGAACTCCGCTCTCGAGGGACCTGACGTTCACCTTTCCGACGCCGCGTGCGGCCGCCCCGGGCGGGCGGCGCCGACGGCGTGGTTGCGCGGCTTCCAGCGCCGGGTCGGGGACACGCCGTGGGCCGCGCCGCCGGTGGCGTCGACCAGGTCGAGGTACTCGAAGGGGTTGTGCGCCGCGAAGATCTCGATCTCCGGGTGGTCCGTGTGCAGGGCGCGGAGGCGGTCCTGGTTGCGGCGGCGGCCCTGGAACTCCGTGGTGACCACCATCTGGAACAGCGCCGGCCCCGGCGCGCACCGGCGGCTGGGGAGTTTGATCTCGCGGGCGTCGAAGTAGGCGTCCCCGGCGGCGAGCAGCCACTCGCCGCCGCACGCGACCGCGACCCCGCAGTGCCCGTGGGTGTGCCCGAACAGCGGCACCAGCAGGATGTCCTCGGGCAGCCCGTCCAGCCCCCGTACCGCGTCGAAGCCGAACCACTCCTGGCCGCCGTGCCGGTAGGTGCGCCAGTCGGGGTCGTGCTCCCACATGCGCGGACGGTATCGGCGGCGTGCCTTGAAGGACGGGCGGCGCACGGCCATCTCCCGTTCGGTCTCGTGCACGTGCACGGTGGCGTGGGGGAAGTCCGACAGCCCGCCGACATGGTCCAGGTCGAGATGGGTCTGGACGATGTGCCGTACGTCCTTCGGGTCGAGGCCGAGGCCGCGGATCTGGTGGACGGCGGCCAGCGAGGGGTCGATCCTCGGCCGCGCGTAGCCGTGCACGAACTCCGCGCCGAGGCGGGACGTCGGGTCGGCGTAGTCGGCGCTTCCCAGCCCGGTGTCGACCAGCACCAGACCGCTGCGCTCGGTCTCCAGCAGCAGCACATGGCAGACCAGGTGCCGGCCCAGGATCGACAGTCCCTGGATGGACGCGCAGTTCAGGTGGTGGACACGTGTGACGCTCATCGGACGAGTCTCCCTAAAATGAAGGTTCATTTCAGTTTTACACCTCGAGCGCCCGGGAGGCAATGGGGGAGGGGTGGCCTGGCTCCGGTCCGCGGACGCGCCGGGGTCCTGCGCGCCGGCCGGTCACCGCATGTGGCCCGCCCGCCGGCGTCTTCACCCCGCGACGGCATGCCGGGAAGGGCACGGAGGACGGCATACTGCCTTCGAACACGTCGATGATCGAGAGGTGTACCCAGTGAGCGGCGACGATCGCATAGGACCGCCGAGTTCCGGAAGCGAACGAGACACCCTGCGGGCCTTCCTCGACTACCACCGGGCGACCCTCGCGATGAAGTGCGCGGGGCTCGGTGACGAGGAACTGCGCCGGCGGTCGATGCCGCCGTCGACGCTGTCGCTGCTCGGCCTGGTGCGGCACATGGCAGAGGTGGAGCGCACGTGGTTCCGCCGGGTGTTCGAGGACAACGACGCCCCGCTGGTCTGGTCCGACACGATCGACTTCCAGGCGGCGTACGACGCGAGCGAGTCGACCAGGAAGGAGGCGTTCTCCGCCTGGGAGTCGGAGGTGGAGAACTCGCGCCGGATCGAACGGGAGGCCGAGTCCCTGGACCGGATCGGATACCAACCGCGGTGGGACGAGGAGGTGTCCCTGCGGATGGTGATGACGCATGTGCTCCTGGAGTACGGCCGCCACAACGGGCACGCGGACCTGCTGCGCGAGGGCGTCGACGGGACCGTGGGCGCCTGAGCGGTGGCCGCCTGCGCCGCGCTCCGGGCGCGTCCACCGGGCTCGACAGGCCCGCGGGGTCCCTGCGTCGTCGCGGATCGCGGACCTTGACGCCGTACCGTGCGCCGCGGTTGTCGCGCGAGCGGTCGACGAAGTCTCTCGTGGGCGGAGATCAGCTTGCGACGGGTCCGCCGACCGGCAGGAACGGCCGCATCCGTTCCCGCGTGGCAGTGCTGTCGCGCCAGGGGTCTGTCACCCGGTCGCCGGGCTGGGCCACGGCTGCACGCTGCCCATGTGCGCCGTGAGCGTGGTGGGGACGCCGTTGATGTGACCGGTGGTCGACCGGGTGACTCCGTCGCGCAGTGTCGGAGCGTCGCGGGAGGTGTTGATCTGGGCGAGCCAGTAGTCCCAGTCGCCGGGCGTCAACGGGGTGATGTGGATGTGGATCTGCTGGTGGTCGGCGCCGATCCGGGTGACCTCGAGCCGGTGCATGGTGTGCTCCTGGAGCTGGGCCAGGGTGGTGGCGAAGAGGTCCGACCGAGGGGCGGGACGGTGCGGGACGTCGCTCACGCGTTCCCAGCGGGGGGTGGGCGGCTGGGCGGTGGCGGTGACCGTGGTGGTGGGTGCGCTGGGCGCGGGTACCCGCGGGGCCGCTTCGGGGGTGGTGAGGTGGCCCCGGTCCCGTAGATCGGTGATGAAGGCGTGAGCGAGTTGCGCGAGGCGCTGTGCGAGCTCGTGCTCGATGTCGCCGGCGGTGAGCGGGAGACCGCGGGCCGGAGGCAGGGGGCCTGGGTGGTTGGGCGTCGTGGTCATGCCGCCGCCTGGGCGTAGGCCTTGCGCAGGGAGTCGAGCGCGCGCCACTGAAGGGTCTTGACGGCGGCGTTGGTCGTGCCGAGGGTGCGGGCGGTCTCGCTGACGGTGAGCTCGTTGAGGAAGCGCAGGTGGATCACGGCCTGCTGGCGCGGGGTGATCTGGTTGATCGCCTGGTGGAGATCGCTGTGGGTGAGCGTGGTGAGGGCGGTGTCCTCGGTCGTGGTCGTGGGAGCGGCGAGCGCGTCGTGCAGGGGGGTGATGTGATCGGTGTAGGTGAGCCGCCGGGTGGCCGCCGTCTTGTAGTAGTCGGCGATGAGGTTGCGGGCGATGGTGCACAGCCAGGCGCGGATGGGGGTGCCGGTCCAGTGGAAGGTGGCGATGTTGCTCCAGGCCTTGAGGAAGACGTCGGCGGTGAGGTCCTCGGCGAGTTGGGGGTTGGCCTTGGCGCGGTGGGTGATGTAGCCCGCGATGCTGTCGTGGTGCATCCGGTAGAGCTCGCCGAACGCTTCGGGGTCGCCTTGCTGGGCGCGCGCGATGAGGAGTGGTTCCCTCGGGGTGGTTCGGGTGGAGCCGGTGGCGGCTTCTGCGGTCAAGGCGTTGCTCCCGATCATGAGTGGTGGCAAGGAGTGGGGTGGACGGGGAAGGGCGGTGTGCTGGGCCCGGGCCGCCGTGCGGAACCGCCCTTCGCGGCGCGGTCCTGGCGTGGGCCGAGGCACTGAGGTGCTGCCCGGGTCAGGCGGGGCGACCGGTCACCGTGCCGCCGACGGCGGCACGGAGGGGGGAGGGGGTGTGGGGTCGCGGTAGACGAGCGTGTCCAGACCGACGTGGTAGGTGTCGCGCAGCGTCCACAGGGTCGTCAGACTGGGCTGCTTGGTGCCGGCGGCGAGCCGGTGCAGCGTCGACCTGCTGATACCGGTGCGCTGCGCCATGTCGGCGACGGTCCGGTCGCCGAGTTCGCCGGCGCTGGCCAGGAGTGTGGTCATGTGAAGGCGAAGCATGGCCGATTGACCCCCTTGCGGACGTTCATCCGTGCGGCTGACTCGCACGCACGCAACGTATGCAAGTTGTAGGAATGCGGCGATGCAAGGGTATTTCGATTCGCACACACATGCGAGAAGACCGAGTTGGCCTGCGAGAATGTGGATCTAGGCCTGTGACCTGCGAAGGTGCACGCGTGCAACTTTCGTGTCATGGCTTGCACGCGCGCTACCCTCCGGGCATGCGGAGTATGGACGATTCCCTGCACGAGATCCGGGGCGGACGACAGGTGCAGGCACGCCGGATCGGCGCGTATCTCACGGCGGTTGCGACGGCCGCGGGGTACGACGTGCGCCGGCGGCAGGGCGGGCGTGCCCAGTTGGCCGCGGTGACCGGTCTGAGCCTGACCACGGTCAGCCGGACGCTGGACGGCAAGACCTCGCCGCTGCCTTCCCAGTTGGCGACCTGGGCGGCGGTACTGGACCTCGATCCCCGGGTGATGCTGATGGAGAGCGGACTCATTCCCGAGCAGCGCGGCTCCGGACCGGCCTGCCGGGCGGAGCCGGCGCCGGTGGCCGCGTCCTTGTCGCCGGACGAGGCCATGAACGCGTGGGGGATCACCGATCCCATCATCCGCAGGACGCTGAACGGGAGCATCGTCCACGCGATCAGGATCCAGGAGGAGATCGACGAGGCCGACGGGCGGGGGGACCCCGCGCGGACCTGAACGCGGCCGGTCGGCGCCGGCTTCGGCGGGCGCCCTCAGCCCTCCCGTTCGGTGTCGGCCATCGCAGGAGGGACACAGGCGTGGGCGGGGCCGACCCCCGCGCCGCACCGGCGCGACCGGCCTCCTGTGCGCGACCGGCCTCCTCGGCGCGGTGCGCCGTCCCTCTGAGCACGCGGACGTGGACGCGGCCCGGCCGGCACGCGCCGCGGCAGGCCACCTCGCAGCGTGCGCCCCGGTCCTCCGGGGGCGGCGCGGAAGACGGCCAGGGCGAGAGCGGAGGGGCCGCCCCGGCGGTGAGGACGACCGCGCCGTCCCGGCACGGCGAACCGATGCGTCCGAGCACACGAAAGGGCAAGGAGATCCCTCTCCTCGCCCTTCTCAACTTATAGCGCACAGGGGGCCTTGCGGCAAGGCCCCCTTCGCCGTGCAGAATCACGCTCCTGTCAAGGGCGCCCGGCGTGCGGGCGGAGCGCCCGGACGCCGGACGGCGCGGAACGACCGGCGGAGGCACGATGCGCTGGAGTGGGGAATTCTCATGATTGACGTCATCATCGTCGGCGGCGGCCCGACCGGCCTGATGCTGGCCGCGGAACTGCGGCTGCACGGTGTGCACGCGGTCGTCCTGGAGAAGGAGACGGAGCCGACCAGGATCGTCCGCGCGCTCGGCCTGCACGCGCGCAGCATCGAGGTGATGGACCAACGGGGCCTGCTGGACCGCTTCCTCGCACTCGGCACGAAGTACCCGCTGGGCGGCTTCTTCGCGGGCATCAGCAAGCCGGCACCGCGCGGCCTGGACAGCGCGCACGCGTACGTCCTCGGCATCCCGCAGCCGACCATCGACCGCCTTCTCGCCGAGCGCGCCGCCGACCTCGGCGCCGAGATCCGCCGAGGTCGCGCGCTCGTCGGTCTGAGCCAGGACGAGGAGGGCGTGACCTGCGAGTTGGCCGACGGCACGCGGCTGCGCTCGCGCTATCTGGTCGGCTGCGACGGCGGCCGCAGCACCGTGCGCAAACTGCTCGGCATCGGATTTCCCGGTGAGCCCAGCAGGGTCGACACGCTGCTCGGCGAGGTCGAGCTGACCGCGACCCCCGAGGAGTTGGCCGCCGTGACGGCCGAAGTCCGCAAGACCCAGATCCGGTTCGGCGCCATGCCCCTGGGCGACGGGGTCCACCGCGTGGTCGTACCGGCCGGACGCGTCACCGAGGACCGCTCGGCCCCGCCGACCCTCGACGAGTTCAGGCAGCAGCTGCGGGCGGTCGGCGGCACCGACTTCGGCGTGCACTCGCCGCGCTGGCTCTCCCGCTTCGGCGACGGCACCCGGCTGGCCGAACGCTACCGGGACGGCCGGGTGCTGCTCGCCGGCGACGCCGCGCACGTCCACCCGCCGATGGGCGGGCAAGGGCTCAACCTCGGCGTCCAGGACGCGTTCAACCTCGGTTGGAAGCTCGCCGCCGAGATCGCCGGCTGGGCGCCCGAGGGGCTGCTCGACAGCTATGCGACCGAACGGCGACCGGTGGCCGCCGACGTGCTGGAGAACACCCGCGCGCAGATGCAGCTCGCCTCGCTCGAACCAGGACCTCGGGCCGTACGCCGCCTGGTCTCGGAACTGATGGACTTCGAGGAGGTGAACCGCCACCTGACCGAGAAGATCATCGCGATCGCGATCAGGTACGACTTCGGCGAGGGGCATCCGCTGCTCGGCCGCAGGCTGCGCGACATGGAGCTGAAGCGGGGGCGCCTCTACTCCCTGACGCACGCCGGCCGCGGACTGCTGCTCGACCGGACCGGTCGGCTCTCCGTCGCCGGCTGGGCGGACCGCGTCGACCACGTCGTCGACACCAGCGAGGAACTGGACGTGCCCGCCGTGCTGCTGCGGCCGGACGGCCATGTGGCCTGGGTGGGGGAGGAGCAGGCAGATCTGCGGGAGCACCTGCCGAGGTGGTTCGGCGCCGAGCGCTGACACCGCGGACACACCCGGACGGACCGGTCTCGGGCGCGCCCGCCCTCCCCGGGACGGGGCGGTCCGTCCGAGTCCGCGATGCCCCTCGGCGGGCCGGGCGGGTCAGACGGCGTCGGCGGCCCGACGTGCGGAGGCGTCGATCTGCACCGGGTAGCCGGCGCGCAGGACGTCCAGCGTCGAGGGCGGCGTGATGACCCGTGCGTTTCCATGACGGGGGCGCCGACTCCGCGCCCCGTAGCCCGCCGGGCCCCAGCGCACCAGCTCCGAGTCGAGAACCAGAGCGGGGGCGCCCTCGTCGAGCACGAAGGCACCGTCGGGCAGGGAGTTCCACTCCACCTCGTGCAGGCGGCGGTGCCGGGTGCGGGCGATCGGGCGTTCACGGTGCAGTTGCCTGCTCATCTGCCGAGCATGGGGCACCTCCCCTCGGGACGCCGCCCAAGCGTCCCGGTACGCGGTGTAGTCGCGGTGGCGGCACTCGCCGCACGGCCGGTGGCCCGCCGCGAACGACACCGCCTCGTCATGGAAGAAGAGCCACGTCAGCCGCCGCGGCTTCCACTGCTCCTCGTAGCGGTCCTTGAACCGCAACGCGCAGGTGATCCAGTGGTCGCCCGCCTGGGGACGCACGATCTCGTGTCCTGAGTGGACGATCCCGCGGTTGCCGGTCCAGGCACCGCGCAAGGGTATGGCGACGATGTCTCCCAGGGGGGTGACGCGATTGCGGTACGGCATGGCCCTCCTTCAGGTGCCTCGTTCCGTAGGGGTGGGTGGCCCGGGGCGGATCCGGCGTCAGTGCGCCGCGGCCCACAGGTGGTGAGAGACGTACGAACGCCACGGCGCGAGGTCGGGCCGCCCGTCCGTGAGGGCGAACCCGTGCCGCCGTGCCGACCGTACGACGCCGAGATCGGTCGTCAGCAGGATGTCGGGGTCCTTCATGGCCCGCATGCGGATGTAGTCGGCCGTCCAGGGGCGGACACCGTGCAGGGACAGGAGGGTGGCCCGCTCCTGATCGCGGTCCGACGTCAACGACATCGGCGAGGGTCGCGCCCGCCTGTTCCAGGATGGCCTTCACGTTCCGCCAGGCCTGCGTGGCCCGGCCCGTGACGTCGTCGGCGAGCGTGCCGTCGGGGTGCAGCCCGGGCGCGCCCGCCACCAGGAGGACGGTGCCGGGGGACGGTGCCGGGGGACGGCCGGTGCTGTCCCCCGTGAAGCACCGGCCGCCGGACTCGACAGATCCTTCGTCGACATCCCGTACGAGAGAAGCATGTCGCGCCCGAGCCGAGGAGTCATCAGCGATCGGTGCACACTCCCCTTGGCAATGAGTGGACCTCCCACCGCTCATCGCCCGCCTGCCACAAACGGCGTCCCGCACTGACCAAGGGGCCACGTCGGCGGCGGGTCAGGTGCCGCGGTGGAGAGCCTGGTGCCGGTGCTCCTTGGCCGTCGTGCCGTACAACGCACGGTGGGCGCGGCTGAAGTCGGTCGCGCGGGCGAATCCCCAGCGGGCGGCGACGGCGTGGATGGGGAGGGCGCGCAGCGCCGGGTCGGCGAGGTCGCGGCGGGCCGCCTCCAGGCGCAGGCGGCGTATCCACGCGGCGACCGTGGCGTCCTCGTCCCGGAAGAGGCGGTGCAGATAGCTGGGGGAGATGTGGTGCGCCGCGGCGATCGTGCTCGGGGTCAGATGCGGGTCGTGCAGGTGCTCCCGGATGAACGCCCGGACACGCAGGGTGAGTGCCCGCTGCCGGGTCTCCGGGGGCAGGCAGTCCTCGGCTTCGAGCATCTGGGCGAAGAGCGCGGCGACCAGAGGCGTCACGACGCCCGCCAGCCGCGGCCGGTCGGACGGCCGGTACGCGGCCGGGTCCGCGATCAGCCGGGTCAGGAACTGCGACAGCAGGGCCCCCATGCCGTCCCGGGCCGACACCCGCGTGCCGACGATCCGGTCGGCCATGTCGCGAGGCAGCGGCAGCAGCGCCTTGGGCATCTCCAACGCCACGGTCTGGACCGGGTCTCCGGCACTGTGGACGTCGTTCGGCAGCGAGGAGGAGTTGATGAACAGGTCGTCCGGCTCGTAGGCGGTCTCCCGATGCCGCCACAGGCCCGCCCCGTTCCCTCGGACGACGAGCGAGAGGTGGTACGTCTCGGGGTCGGACTGCCGGATCAGCTTGGGCGTACGCCGGAACACCAGCGACTGGAACGTGGCGGACCACACGGTGACGCCACCGAGGCCCAACACGCGCTGGGAGGCCCGGAAGTCGTCGACGTGATCGCTGCGCAGCTCCATCGGCGCATGGGTACGGCCCAGCAACTCGGTCCAGTAGTCGAACCGGTCCGCCGCGGGCAGATCCTCGCTCCGGAACACCATCTCGTCCAACAACAGTCGATTCACCGTTTCTGTAACCCCGGCCACCAGGGCAAGCCCCCAACGGCCCCTTGACTGCTCGCGATTGCCGAGCCCTGGGTGCAACCGTCTCGCCCGGCCTGCGGGAACGCAACCGACCGAGCCCCCGCAACTGGCCGGTATGGACGGTCAGTCAGGCGGGGTGCGCGCGGTAGTTTCCGTCCCCCGCCGTCCGCAGAAGGGACTTCCCCCGTGTCCTTCGGCTCTCTTTCCTTCACGCTGGCCAACCTGCTGCTCCGACCGGACTTCCGTTCCCGCCGCACTCCCGACCAGGCGTTCGACCGGCTGCTCACGGACGCCGGGTACGGCGAAGGCGACGAACGGTTCGCGGACGACTTCCGCACCGTGCTGCGCTGGTGGGCCGGCGCACAGGACCTCACCCCGCTGGGCTGGGTGTCCGCCCGCGGACATGTGACCCGACATCTGGCCAACCGCGCCCGGATACGGCGGCTGATGGCCGAGCATCCCGAGATCGCGGCGGAGCAGGTCGAGCGCCCGGTGTTCGTGGTGGGACTGCCGCGCACCGCCACCACACTCACCCACGGTGTGCTGTCGCTGTCCCCGGAGCACCGCTGCCCGCTGCTCTGGGAGCTGCTCACCCCCGACCTCGACACGGGCCCGGCCGGCCGCGCGAAGTCGATCCGGACCGCCCGGACGCTGACCGGCTCGATCGACCGCTTCTCGCCGCGCTTCCGGGACATCCACCCGCTGCGGCCCGAAGGCCCCGAGGAGTGCACCTTCGCGCTGCCGCACACCGTGATGCCGCTGTCGCAAGCACGCATCCCGCAGTACCTGCCCTGGCACGACGGTCGGGACTTCGTGCCCGACTACAGCCACCTCAAGCAGGTGTACCAAGTGCTCCAGTACGGCCGCCCGCGCCGCCGCTGGGTGCTGAAGTCCCCCCTGCACCTGGAGAACCTGGACGCGCTCCGGGCGGTCTTCCCGGACGCCACGATCGTGTGGACGCACCGCGACCCGGCCGTCGCGGTGGCCTCGTTCTGCAGCCTGGTCGAGCACGGCATGGGCGTGAGCACCCGTCCCGTGGACCTGCACGGCATCGGCGCGACCTGGCTGGAACTGCTGAGCCGCTCCGTCTCCCGCGGCCTCGCCGCCCGCCCGGCGATCCCCCCGCGGTCGCTGGTGGACGTCCCCTACTCCTGGCTCGGCACCGAACCCGCCGCGGGCGCCCCGAAGCTCTACGCGGCCATCGGCGCCCGCTGGACCGAACGCGACGCGGCCCGCCTCACCGACATCGCCGCCCGCCCCCACGGCAGCCGCCCGCACCGCTACGACCTGGCCCGCTACGGCCTCACCCACGACGACGTGGAGTCGGCGTTCGCGGACTACAACACCCTGCGCGCGAACGTCGACCGATCCCGGCCGTGACGCCCGACCGCATGAGCCTGCGGCGAAGGCCGCCGCACCCCGCCACCACCGCCCCGCCACGGGGCCGGCGTACGGATCTCCACCCTCACGTCCACCCATGGGTCCAGGCGTGAGAGAGGCGACGACAGCACTCTGGAGGACATGACCACGACTGACTGGATCACCGACATCGCCCTCGTCCTCGTCGTCTTCCGCCAGCTGCGCGAAGGCCGCCTGGACCTCAGGTCCTACCTGATCCCCCTGGGGATCGTGGCCTTCGTGGCCTCCCACTACCTGGACACCGTGCCGACCGCGGGCAACGACCTCGTCCTGATCGGCGCGCTGGTCGCCGCCGGCGCGGCACTCGGCATCGCGGGCGGCGTGTACACACGGATCCGCAGCACGGGCGGCCACCTCTTCATCAAGGCGGGCGCGGTCTCGGCGATCCTGTGGGTGCTGGGCATGGGCGCCCGCATGGGATTCCAGATCTGGGTCGACCACGGCGGCTCCGACGACGTGGCCCGATTCAGCCTCTCCCACGACATCACCACCCAGCAGGCCTGGGTCGCGGCGTTCGTCCTCATGGCGCTCACCGAGGTGGTCACCCGCCTGGGCACGATCTTCGTCCGCGGCCGGCTGGTCGTCCGCCGGCAGGAGTCGCCTGCGGACGCGAGCCCCGCACAGGTCCTCGGCCGTAGCCTCTGAGCATGGGCTATGGTCGCGCCGTGCACGCATCCGAGAGTGCCCCCGACCACGGGCCGGCTCCCGAGAGGGAGCCCGGCCCACGGGTCGTGCCCCGCCAGGACCCCCGGCTGCACTGGGCCGTCACCCTGGCGGTCATCGTCATCTCGGCGGTGACCGTGAAGCCGGTGGGCGTCAGCGGCCGGGGCCTCGCGGTGACCGTCCTGCTGGTGGTCAACTCCGTCGCCCTGCTGGCCCGGCATCTTCCCGAGACCAGGCTCACGCCGCGCGTGGCCCTGCTCTGGCTGGCCGCCGGGGTGCCGGCGGCCGCCGCTCTGATCGCCGTCAGCCGCAGCGGCTCCAGCTACCTGTTCGCGTACTTCCTCGTCGGCCACATCGGCTACCGGCTTCCCCTGCGACAGGCACTGTCGCTCGCGGCGTCCTGCAGCCTGCTGTGCGGGTCGGTCCTGTACTTCCGTCTCGGCCCCGGCTACGAACTGCTGCCGTGGATCGTCGGTGCCAGCACCGGCGTCCCGGTGGTGGCCGGGATCCTCAGCCGCAGCAGGCAGCGCGCGGTGGAGGCGATGGTCCAGTCCGCCGAGTCCGCGGAGCGGGCCGCGCGAGCCGAGGCACGGACCGCCGTGCTCACCGAACGCAGCCGCATCGCCCGAGACGTCCACGACGTGCTCGCGCATTCGCTGGCCGGGATCAACATGCAACTGGAACTGGTCGACGCCCTGATCGACACCGGCGACCTCGACAGGGTCCGTGAGGCCAATGACAAGGCGCACGGCATGGTCAGGGAGAGCCTCAAGCAGGCCCAGTGGACCGTCCACGCGCTACGCGAGGACTCGCTGCCGCTCGTCGAGAGCCTGACCGCGATGATCGAGTCCTCCGGCCACCGCGACGCCCTCACCGTCACCGGGACGGTCCGTGTGCTGCCCGCTCGGGCCACCCAGAACCTGCTGCGCATCGCCCAGGAATCGCTGACCAACGCGGCCCGGCACGCACCCGGCGGCACCGTGAGGGTGGGGCTCGTGTTCGACGCCGACTCCACGACCCTGCTGGTCCGCAACGGGCCCGCCACCCGTCCCGGGGCCGCGGGCGTCGGCAGCGGCATGGGACTGATAGGAATGCGCGAACGCGTCGCCCTGCTGGGCGGCACCATCAACGCGGGTCCGGTCACCGAAGGACCGGACCGAGGCGGCTGGCAGGTGGAGGCAGTGATCCCCGGATGAGCGAACCGACCGGCAACCCGCAGCGGTTGCGAGTGATCGTGGCCGACGACCAGGCCGCCGTACGCGAACCCCTGGCCGCGGTGCTCGGCATGTCCGACGACATCGACGTCGTCGCCGCCGCGGCCAACGGCGTCGAGGTGCTCGCCGCCGTCGCCGCCGCACCGGTCGACGTCGTGCTGATGGATCTGCGCATGCCCGTCATGGACGGCATCGAGGCGACCCGCCGGCTGAGCGAGGACCACCCGGCCACCGCCGTCGTCGTCCTGACCACCTTCGCCGACGACGACTCGATCCTCGCCGCGCTGAGCGCCGGCGCCCGCGGCTACCTGACGAAGAACGCGGGACGCCAGGACATCATCCGCGCGATCCGCGCGGCCGCCGCCGGACAGGCCGTCCTCGACCACGAGGTCCAGGACCGCCTCCTTGCCACCGTCCGCACCCGCCCACAGGAGGGCGGACAGACACTGCCCGCCGACCTCACACCCCGCGAACGCGAAGTGCTCACCCTCATCGGCCAGGGCCTGCCCAACCGGGCCATCGCCGAAAAACTCTTCATCAGCGAGGCCACGGTCAAGACCCACATCAACAACCTCTTCGCCAAGGCCGACATCCGCGACCGCGCCGACGCCGTCCGCCGAGCCCTCGCGGCAGGCCTGGCCTGACGGCTGCTGGCGGGGCGGACGACGCCGGCCCCGCCGTGTGAGGCGTTGACCCCAAAAGCCGTCCGCCCGTCCCGGCAGGGACCGTGGAACCGGGAGCCGCTCTACCGGCGGACCGCCGAGACCAGTCCGCCGGGGCGCTCCTCGCGCTGCGGCGGGGTGACGATCGGGCGGCCGTAGGCGGCGGCACGCTCGCGCAGGGTGTGGCTGTCGGCCTCCCAGCCGTGCCCGGCGAGCCAGCCCACCGGGTCGTCGGGCGTTTCCGAGACCCACAGGGACGCCGCCGTTCCCGGCGCGGCGTCCGCGCCGAAGCGCTCGATCACGCCACGCGAGCCCAAGGTCAGCCCCAGCCGACTGCCCGCCGCCGACTGCGTGCTGATCCGGGCCAGCAGCAGCTCCACCGCGTCCTCGGGCAGATAGATCAGCAGTCCTTCGGCGATCCACACGGTCGGCACGGCCGGGTCGTGCCCCGCGGCGGTCAACGCGGCCGGCCAGTCCTCCCGCAGATCCACCGCGACGGTGACCCGCTCGCAGCGTGCGACAGCCCGCTCCTGGCGCAGCACCGAAGCCTTGAAGTCCAGTGGCGCGGCGGTGTCGACCTCGAACAGCCGGGTGCCCTCGGGCCAGTCCATCCGGAAGGCCCGGCTGTCCATGCCGGCGCCGAGCAGCACGACCTGCCGGATCCCGGACGCGGAGGCCCGCTGCAACAGGTCGTCGAGGAACCTCGTCCTGATGACGATGGAGAACGACACGGCCAGTCGGCGGAGGCGCGCGGCCTCGTCCCCGGGCGGAGGCGAAGACGGCCACAGGCCGCCCGCGGTGGCGAAGGCCCGGGCCAGTGGGTCGCGGAACAGCGCGTTCTCCCGCCGGCTCTCCAGCGCCCGCACCCTGGCCACCCCCACCGCCGTGGCCCACACCCCTGACGGCCGCACCGGCCCCCGCTCATCAGTCACCGCGCCAGCCTAGACGGTTGTCCGAGGCGCGGTTCGCGAAGCCGGTGGCGTGATGCGCGACGGAGCGTGGCTGGGGTGGCGCGGGCGCAGGGTGACCGCAGTGACGACCGTGGAGGGAGCCAGTAAAGTCGTGGTCTTCGGTTGGCGGAAGCCACCCGGAGTCCCCTGAGGCTGTGCCCACGATGACCGTCGACGACACTCCCGCCCGACTCAGGCTCCACCGTGCTCTGGACCGCCTGGAAGTCACCTTCCGCGGAATGACCGCCCGAAGCGACGAGACCCAGTGTGTCTGCCACTGGGGCGACGAAGAAGAACTCGCACAGCTGAAGATCCCGGACGTGGCGCTCGACCCGGACCTTCTGCGACGCACCTGGAACGCCCCCGACTGGGACGACCACGGCGCGGTACTGCGCCGTGTCCTGCCCCAGTTCGCCAGGGCCCTGGTCGGTGGTCTCGTGGAGCCCACGTCCGGCATGGAAGAGGTCGGACGGTCGTTCGCTCGCGGCCACTGGCGCCGGTGGCCCACACCCCAGAGCGCGGCCGTGCGGGAGTTTCTGCACGCCTGGTGGGCCCACACCCTCGACACACCCGATCCCGCCGTACCCGTGCGCTCCTCGCGCTGTGCGCCGAGGCGTCAGGCACACTCAGCCCCTGGCTCGCTGCCTGGGAGGCCCTCGAACACCGCATCGCCGAGCGGCATGTGGCCGAAGCGGCTGCTCACTGGGAGTACGACCTGCTGGGTGACCAACTCCCCTGGGAGGCATGGGACAACGCAGATGCCCTGCGCACCGAGCTCGCGACCTGGTTGGTCCGTCACGCCCCCCACGCGGCTTCGAGCACTCGACGTTCCCGAGGAACTGCTCCACCGCATACGGCTCATCGGACTCACCGGCCCCGCCCGCTGGGAGGATCCGCACTGGCCCAACCGCCGCTACTGAGCGGCTTCCCCGCAGCGACTCCCGCCTGGCTCGCGCGGCGACCTCCACTGAGTAGCTACGTGAACGAGCCCCGGATGTGTGGTCCGGGGCTCGTTGTCCCTGTGTCAGCGTGTTGTTAGGGGTGCGCTGGAGGGGTGGTGGGTGGGGTTAGCG